>NZ_JAAQWL010000029.1:0-698 GCF_012985495.1 Pseudomonas sp. WS 5146 | reverse complement strand
TCGCCCCAACACTCGGTGCCTCGCTGTGGCTCGGCATGCCCGCAATCCGACAGTGATTTGGGGGGCCGCCGCGATGGGCCATCCTTGGCCCAGCGCGGCTAAACCGGCATCCCTGCCGGTTTACCCCCCAAATCCCTGTCAGATTCCGGCCATCGTGTTTGACGGGGCGATTTCAGATCAAGATCACGATCAAAAGCTCAGATCAAAAGACCGCTGACTTCGTCAGCGAAAAGGATGTAAGAGCCGGAGCAACAGCAACAGCAACAGCAACAGCAAATCCATGCTCGGTCTAATGTGGGAGCTGGCTTGCCTGCGATGGCATCAACTCGGTGTGCCTGATGTACCGAGGTGTCTGCATCGCAGGCAAGCCAGCTCCCACAGAAAAGCAGCTCTTCAGTGTATGCAAATCCGCAGCCGACCTCATATTCAAAACTGCATGCGCTCCCACATTCAGACCGAGTTGTATCAAGTAGATAGGCTTTGGCTTTGCACTTGATCTGGCTTTTGATTCAACCACTCAGGTCGGCTTTCAGGCCGCCGTGCTGTAGATCTTGATCTTGATCTGAGGCGCCCCGTTAACCACGATGGCCGAACGCAGGCTTGAATCCGTGGGTAACCCGGCAGGACGCCGGGTTAGCCGCGCTGGGCCAAGGATGGCCCATCGCGGCGGCCCACGGATTCAAGCCGGAGTGAGGGCA
>NZ_JAAQWL010000028.1:0-713 GCF_012985495.1 Pseudomonas sp. WS 5146 | reverse complement strand
TGGGAAAAAGAGAAGAAAAAAGGAAAGGGAGAAGAGAAGCCAGGGGAAACGCCCAAGAAGAAAAAAAGAAGAGAGGAAAGGAAGAGAAGGAAAGAAGAGGGAAGAGAAAGGAAGGGGGAGCCGGCGAAACAAAGAAAAAAAAAGAGGGGAAAGCAAGCGGGGGGGAGAGGGAAAGGAGGGGAAGGGGAGGAGAAGGGGAAGAGAAAAAAGAAAAAAGAGGGGAAAAAAAAAAGAAAGGGGGAGGGGAGAAAAAGGAAAAAAAAGAGGAAAGAAGGGGAAAAGGAAGGAAAAGAGAAGGGAAGAAAAAGAGAAAGAAGGGGAAGAAAGGGAAGGGGGGGAAGAAAAAAGAGGAGGGAAAGAAAAGAAAAAGGGGGGAAGAGAAAAAGAAAGGAAAAAAAAGAGAGGGGAGGAGAAAAGGGAGGAGGAGAGGGGAAAGAGAAGAAGGAGAAGAGGAGAAGGAGAAAGGGGGGGGGAAAAAAGGGGAGAAGGGAGGAAAGAGGGAGGGGGAGGGAGAAAAGAAGGGAAAGAAGGGAAGAAGGGAGGAAAAGAGGAGGAGGAAGGAGGAGGGAGGGAAAAAGGGGAGAGGAAGGAGGAAAGGGAGGGGAGGGGAAAAGGGAGAAGGGAGGGGGGAGAAGAAAGGAAGAGAAAAAAAAAGAGGGGAAGAGGGGAGAGGGGGGAAGGAGGGAGAAGAAAGGAAAAAGAGGAGAGAGGGG
>NZ_JAAQWL010000027.1:0-1040 GCF_012985495.1 Pseudomonas sp. WS 5146 | reverse complement strand
TCGCGTCTGATTCCGTTGGCTTGTTCAAGGTCCGCCCGCGAGCGCGTGACCTTGGGCCTGCGACTGGCAGCAATAGATCAATGCCCTGCGGATGTCATCGGACAGCGCTCACTGATGCTCTGGATATATACAGTTTGACTGTATATATTTGAGATTCTACGCATTCAAGCATCAGGTGGCGTTATGTCAGCAGTGAACAAAGCTATCGTCCGTCGTTTCAATCAGAAGGTTATTGAGAACTGCGACCGCCACGAATTTGAAGTGCTCGTGGCGCAAGATTTCATAAACCATTCAGCGGCGGCGGGGCAAGACGGCGGTCGGGAAGGTCTATGGCATACCTTTCACAATGTTCTGCATCCGGGCTTGTCCGACCTCCAGGTCGAGGTGCTGGATCAGGTTGCTGAAGACGATAAGGTGACGACCCGAAAGCGCATTACCGGCCGCCACTCCGGGGTGATTGCCGGGATACAGGCAACGGGACGTGCAGTGTCTATTGATATCATCGACATCGTTCGCATCCGCAACGGCCAATATGTCGAGCACTGGGGCGTCAATTCGTTGCCGAGTGTGCTGGCGGCTTTGCGCTCAGGTTGATTGATCGTTTGGGGCGGCGGCAATCAATTGCTCCAGGATTCTGACCGCAGCTTCGAGTGTTTGCAGCTGTGACGCGGTGGTTTTTTCCTTAAGCTGGCGTGCCAGCCAGTCACTGCGCTGAAGACGACTGTGTTCAAGCGCAGCTCGACCAGCGTGCGTCAGCTCAAAAAGCTGCTTTCGTGCATCGCTCGGATCAGGACCTCGTGTAACCCGCAGCTGCTGCTCCAACTGGGCGATAACCAGCCGCATGCTTTGATGCTTGACGTGACGATGTGCAGCAAGCGCGCTTATGCTCGCGGGGCCATGACGGTCAAGCAAACCTAGCGTTTCAGATTGTGCCGAGGACGGTGTGTCCGACCCACTGCGCACTTCCCGGACAAGATTGCCGACTACTCTTCGCAGATCTTCGGCTAACTGTTCAACGGCCTCTTCAAAAGAAGCAGAGT
>NZ_JAAQWL010000026.1:0-1232 GCF_012985495.1 Pseudomonas sp. WS 5146 | reverse complement strand
TGTGCGGGGACATGGTGGACACATTATTGACCATAATCAGGCTTACTAATGTCGATTGTTCGCAAAAAGTGATGGCAGAAATAGACGTCGAACAGACCATCGCTTTCTGCGTTCGGGCGGATTGCTATGTGCTGTCCTACCAAGCCTTTTGCGATGCTGAAGTAGCGTTTTTGGAAGCGAAAACGGCTGTGATAAACCTTGGCTAACACGTCGTCTGGTCCGTATTCAAACTCAGGTAGCTTTTGCGGATAAGCCCAAGGACTGCTGCGATAGCGGTCCATGGGCACCTTGTATTCCAGCGCCTGATGAGGACGTTGCAGGTTGTATATTTCACGCCATTGATCGAATGCTGATTGAGCATCCGCTAGCGTAGAAAAGTGACGCCCGTTAAGGACTTCTGCCTTGAGTGATCGATGAAAACGCTCGATTTTCCCATTTGTTTGCGGATGGTAGGGACGACTGAAACTTATCCGAATTCCCAAACGCACCAGTCAAATACTCAACTCTGTGATCTCGCCAGGATTACGCGGTGAGCCCCATGGCGCGCCATTGTCGACGTTGATACGTGCCGGTAAACCGTAAGTTTCAAATACCTCGCTCATCTTCTGTTTTACGGTGGTGCCTCGCTCGTTATCACACGCTTGGATGGCCAGGTTGAACCGCGAATGATCGTCCAGGATGGTCAGGGGGTGGCATCGGCCTTGCTGCATTGCAAAGTGGCCTTTGAAATCCATCTGCCAAAGATCGTTGGGCTCAGGATGTTCAAATCTCAGCCGGGCCTCTGGTTCTTTCTCTGAAGGCTTAATCAAGCTGTGCCGGTGCAGGACATTAGTGACAGTACTGGGAGCAATTCGCTTGTCCAGCATGCTGCTAATTGTGCGTCCGCCCCATGCCGGATGATCTTGGCGAAGTGCAACGACCTCAGCCTCCAGCTCGGCCCGGGTCAGTTTGGGGCTGCTGGCGGGCCTGCGTGACTTCTCTTGCAAACCTGCAGAGCCGCCGGCCTCGTAACGCTTTAGCCACTTGTAGGCGGTTTGCGGACTTATACCAAATCGTCGACACAGCTCTCGCTTATTACTGCCGGGTTTCTTTGCTAAGGAAACAAACTCTTGTTTTAGGCTCATGGCGTCTCTCGTGTTCCAGGGCATGATGGCCTCCCGGCGAAGCTGGCTTCGCCGAGAAGTGTCCACCATGTCCCCGCACACCCGTCAACCATGTGTCCGGTCCGTACA
>NZ_JAAQWL010000025.1:0-1304 GCF_012985495.1 Pseudomonas sp. WS 5146 | reverse complement strand
AGCGCATCGCCCATCCGGGCTGCCCATAACGCGTCAGACATATAGGTTAAAGACTGTACAAAATATTGTAGAAGGAGGTTTGCTTATCGTTTATCAGTGACAGATCGTGGCCTGTTGGAATCTTTTCAAATTGCACTTTAGTAACGGCCATTCGACGCTTGATCACGGCTTCCAGCAGTTTGCCGAATAGCGCATCATCATCGACGAATTTTTTTAGCTTCAGAATCTCTCGTGGGCGGGTTCGCAGGATATAAAAAGCATAATTCATCAAAATAATACTGGAAACGAAAAGGTTTTCGGTTGATTGAAGTGGGTTGACGGTATCGACCAAGGCTTCAAAAGCCTGCTGCCTGTGGTGGGTATAGTTATACAGGAACACGTCGGGATACATGAGCTCGCTGTAACGATCATTAAAATTCAAGCGATAATTTTTATTATCCGGCGTAACCAATAGTTCAACGATGTTTGTCTGGAACGCTTTCAAGGTGCTCAGCAGTGCGTGTTCTTTTCTGGTGTCTGCTTTAATCGTCTTGTATATCACGTTAATCAGGTCCAGCAGTGCTATAGATCCAAAAGCCTCGGTCACCATCAGCAGCTGGTTATCCTTGATACTGAACCTGCGATACACCTCGTCATCAATGCTCAATTCAAAAAGCAGGAACGTGAGCATGTGGTTCCTGAACGCCGCGTCCTCATCGATAGGGCTATTTTTTAGACTGATCAGTTGGATCAGATAGAAGAAAATAAAATAGTCTTTATTAGTGCGTTGACGATTGTCGATGTCCAACAAATGACCAAAGCGAGACAGGACGAGTAGAAGAGCATAGCAGTCCGCCTTCGTAAATCCCTGTTTCAACATGGCTTTTTCAAAAGCGCTCGCGGAAAAGAGATCGTGCCAACGGCTCACATAAAGCGTTGTTCCATTGCTTTTCTTGGCGGCAGCGGAGAGTAATAAGGGTTCGTCTTCCTGATAAAAAATAACGCCCAGTGACTGAGGAGCTGGCCGGATGTTCAGGAAACTTTCAAGCTTGTATGAAATGAGATTGAAGATATCCATTTTGTCGTTATCCGCAGGTCTTCCACTTTCCGTTCGCCCCTTTTTTCTCGACGCGAAAAGAGGTGATGGTTTTGTTGAATTTGTCGAGTATCCGAAAACCTACACCTTTTGCCTTGGGCTCATTGGTCTTGGAGAGTACGCCATCTTTGAGGCCCGTCTCTTTATAGTCAACGGTAGAAATGTCCTTATGGTCGTTGAGCATGCTCACCCCTTCGTTATTGACGGTCGCTACCACGCGGTACTCTTC
>NZ_JAAQWL010000023.1:0-2845 GCF_012985495.1 Pseudomonas sp. WS 5146 | reverse complement strand
CCAGTGAGATCTCATCTTGAGGCTAGTTTCCCGCTTAGATGCTTTCAGCGGTTATCTATTCCGAACATAGCTACCCGGCAATGCCACTGGCGTGACAACCGGAACACCAGAGGTTCGTCCACTCCGGTCCTCTCGTACTAGGAGCAGCCCCTCTCAAATCTCAAACGTCCACGGCAGATAGGGACCGAACTGTCTCACGACGTTCTAAACCCAGCTCGCGTACCACTTTAAATGGCGAACAGCCATACCCTTGGGACCGGCTTCAGCCCCAGGATGTGATGAGCCGACATCGAGGTGCCAAACACCGCCGTCGATATGAACTCTTGGGCGGTATCAGCCTGTTATCCCCGGAGTACCTTTTATCCGTTGAGCGATGGCCCTTCCATACAGAACCACCGGATCACTAAGACCTACTTTCGTACCTGCTCGACGTGTCTGTCTCGCAGTCAAGCGCGCTTTTGCCTTTATACTCTACGACCGATTTCCGACCGGTCTGAGCGCACCTTCGTACTCCTCCGTTACTCTTTAGGAGGAGACCGCCCCAGTCAAACTACCCACCATACACTGTCCTCGATCCGGATAACGGACCTGAGTTAGAACCTCAAAGTTGCCAGGGTGGTATTTCAAGGTTGGCTCCACGCAGACTGGCGTCCACGCTTCAAAGCCTCCCACCTATCCTACACAAGCAAATTCAAAGTCCAGTGCAAAGCTATAGTAAAGGTTCACGGGGTCTTTCCGTCTAGCCGCGGATACACTGCATCTTCACAGCGATTTCAATTTCACTGAGTCTCGGGTGGAGACAGCGCCGCCATCGTTACGCCATTCGTGCAGGTCGGAACTTACCCGACAAGGAATTTCGCTACCTTAGGACCGTTATAGTTACGGCCGCCGTTTACCGGGGCTTCGATCAAGAGCTTCGCGTTAGCTAACCCCATCAATTAACCTTCCGGCACCGGGCAGGCGTCACACCCTATACGTCCACTTTCGTGTTTGCAGAGTGCTGTGTTTTTAATAAACAGTCGCAGCGGCCTGGTATCTTCGACCGGCATGAGCTTACGGAGCAAGTCCTTCACCCTCACCGGCGCACCTTCTCCCGAAGTTACGGTGCCATTTTGCCTAGTTCCTTCACCCGAGTTCTCTCAAGCGCCTTGGTATTCTCTACCCAACCACCTGTGTCGGTTTGGGGTACGGTTCCTGGTTACCTGAAGCTTAGAAGCTTTTCTTGGAAGCATGGCATCAACCACTTCGCTAACTAAAAGTTAGCTCGTCATCAGCTCTCGGCCTTAGAATCCCGGATTTACCTAAGATTCCAGCCTACCACCTTAAACTTGGACAACCAACGCCAAGCTGGCCTAGCCTTCTCCGTCCCTCCATCGCAATAACCAGAAGTACAGGAATATTAACCTGTTTTCCATCGACTACGCTTTTCAGCCTCGCCTTAGGGACCGACTAACCCTGCGTCGATTAACGTTGCGCAGGAAACCTTGGTCTTTCGGCGTGGGTGTTTTTCACACCCATTGTCGTTACTCATGTCAGCATTCGCACTTCTGATACCTCCAGCAAGCTTCTCAACTCACCTTCACAGGCTTACAGAACGCTCCTCTACCGCATCACTTACGTGATACCCGTAGCTTCGGTGTATGGTTTGAGCCCCGTTACATCTTCCGCGCAGGCCGACTCGACTAGTGAGCTATTACGCTTTCTTTAAAGGGTGGCTGCTTCTAAGCCAACCTCCTAGCTGTCTAAGCCTTCCCACATCGTTTCCCACTTAACCATAACTTTGGGACCTTAGCTGACGGTCTGGGTTGTTTCCCTTTTCACGACGGACGTTAGCACCCGCCGTGTGTCTCCCATGCTCGGCACTTGTAGGTATTCGGAGTTTGCATCGGTTTGGTAAGTCGGGATGACCCCCTAGCCGAAACAGTGCTCTACCCCCTACAGTGATACATGAGGCGCTACCTAAATAGCTTTCGAGGAGAACCAGCTATCTCCGAGCTTGATTAGCCTTTCACTCCGATCCACAGGTCATCCGCTAACTTTTCAACGGTAGTCGGTTCGGTCCTCCAGTTAGTGTTACCCAACCTTCAACCTGCCCATGGATAGATCGCCCGGTTTCGGGTCTATTCCCAGCGACTAGACGCCCTATTAAGACTCGCTTTCGCTACGCCTCCCCTATTCGGTTAAGCTCGCCACTGAAAATAAGTCGCTGACCCATTATACAAAAGGTACGCAGTCACCCAACAAAGTGGGCTCCCACTGCTTGTACGCATACGGTTTCAGGATCTATTTCACTCCCCTCTCCGGGGTTCTTTTCGCCTTTCCCTCACGGTACTAGTTCACTATCGGTCAGTCAGTAGTATTTAGCCTTGGAGGATGGTCCCCCCATATTCAGACAAAGTTTCTCGTGCTCCGTCCTACTCGATTTCATGACTAAGAGATTTTCGCGTACAGGGCTATCACCCACTATGGCCGCACTTTCCAGAGCGTTCCGCTAATCTCAAAGCCACTTAAGGGCTAGTCCCCGTTCGCTCGCCACTACTAAGGGAATCTCGGTTGATTTCTTTTCCTCAGGGTACTTAGATGTTTCAGTTCCCCTGGTTCGCCTCTTACGCCTATGTATTCAGCGTAAGATAACCATCTTATGATGGCTGGGTTCCCCCATTCAGACATCTCCGGATCAAAGTCTGTTTGCCGACTCCCCGAAGCTTTTCGCAGGCTACCACGTCTTTCATCGCCTCTGACTGCCAAGGCATCCACCGTATGCGCTTCTTCACTTGACCATATAACCCCAAGCAATCTGGTTATACTGTGAAGACAACATTCGCCGAAAATTCGAATTTCTCAA
>NZ_JAAQWL010000022.1:0-3177 GCF_012985495.1 Pseudomonas sp. WS 5146 | reverse complement strand
CATTGGTCTTGGAGAGTACGCCATCTTTGAGGCCCGTCTCTTTATAGTCAACGGTAGAAATGTCCTTATGGTCGTTGAGCATGCTCACCCCTTCGTTATTGACGGTCGCTACCACGCGGTACTCTTCCTTGCCTGGATTGAACCCAGGATTGCTGTCATGGTTGACCCAGACCGCTTTCTCTCCTCTGATATTCGGAACCAAGCCTCCTTTCCCGCCGTTGGCCGCTTTGGAGGAAACGGTCTCGCTTTTGCCCATATACCGAATAATTTCGTTTTCTTTTAGGCCTAACGGGTCGATCCAAGTGAAAGGGTTTGGCGAATAGCGGTAAAAGTTCAGGCTGCCTGTCAAGCCTATTGGGTCGGGAGTGGTAAAACGTCCCACATCAGGGTCATAAAAGCGGAACGTGTTGTAGTGCAACCCTATTTCCCGGTCCAGATACTGTCCCTGAAAGCGCAGGTTTTGTTCCTCAATGAAGTACGGTTCACGAGGCTCGTCGATGGTATTGCCCCATATTTGATAGTCAGCACGCCACAGCGGGTGTCCGTCACTTTCCGTCAAGGCCTGGGGCAATCCATTGGGATCGTTATGGTAGTAACGAACGCGTTGAGTTGCGTTAACACCGTCGATCCTGGCCAACGGTTCATGACCATTGCCGTTGTAAACATACAGGCTGGTCTGATTGTTTTTATGCTCTTGCAGTAACTGCAGACCATCCCAGTCGAAGCGCGTGCGACCAATGAGATGACCTTGACTGTCATGTTCGGTTTTCTCAACTCGTCGGCCCAGAGCGTCATAGCGCATTCTGACCACGCTTTCGCCGCAGGCTTTGCGGGTTCGGACTTCAATCAAACGATGATCGGAGTCGTAACTGAAAGACTGCAAGCCATACTGGTTGCTGCGTTTTTCAATCACTCGTCCAAAGCCGTCGTAGCGATAACGTTTATCCTGAAACACCATTAACTGGTTGTTTACCACCCGCCCAGATACATCGGATGTACCGTCAAGGAGGTTGGCTGCCGCGTCGAAGCGCAAGGTCTCATTCTGCGCTGGGCGACTACTTTGGCAGGCGATGATTCGACCTGTGGCGTCGTAGTGCAGCAGTTGGCGTTGCTCACCCTTGGGAAGTTGTTCGACGCGCGCTACAAGGAGATCACTGGCATCAAATTCAAAATAGACTTTATCGTTGGCCGGTATCAGCGACGGTCGACTGGCATGCCGACGTTGGCGCATACGCAAGCGGCCGCTACGGTCATATTCGCTGCGCGTACTGATATCGCCTTGTGTGCGCATCACTTCTCGATGCAGGCGGTCGCGCTCGAAGTCGCTGATCACATACCCGTCTATGTTTATCTGATGCAGGTGACCACTGCCGTAATACATTCGGTTGATCCAGCGTCCATCAGGCAGCTGTGTCTGGATAAGGTTACCGAGTTCGTCGTAATGATGTTTCAAATGGCCCGCGGAGCTTTGCTCTTCAATGAGATAACCCAGCGCGTCATATTTAAAGCCTAGGCGCTGCTCGTTACCGTCATTATCAATGACGACAGCTTCAATCAATTGGTGCGGCGGGCTGTAGCGGAATCGGGACTGCCCATCAGGTGTGATGCGGGCCGTCAGTCGGCCGATCGCATCTCGCTCCAAATCTTGAATAATCGGTGCTTCGATGGGCGTGTGGTCGCTTCCTGGCGCGGAAGTGGCTTCGACGCGTTTTACGTTATTGACGGCGTCATAGGTAAATCGTTTAGTGCTGCCATCAAGGTTGCACTGCTCGGTCAGCCGGTCACCGGCGTCCCACGCAAACCGATAGCTTTCACCGTTCTCGTTGACCAGCGCTTGCAACCGCCCGTAGCTGTCATACCCAAACTGCACCTGCCGCCCATGGGCATCGGTGCGTTGGCGTACCTGGCCTCGCCGGTTGTGTTGGTAGAGTGTGGTGTGCCCGGCGGGGTCGGTGTAGCCCACCAACTGCCCGCTGGCGTCGCGCTGATACTGCTCGGTGCGCCCATCCGGTAATTGGCTGCTGAGCAAACGCCCCTGGGCGTCGTAGTTGAACTGCGTGCGTTCACCCAAGGCATCAGTGATGACCTGCAAATAGCCACGGTCGTCGTAGCTGAAACGCGTCGGGTAGCCCGAGCAATCGATATGCTCGACCAACTGCCCGAATGCATTCCAGCGCAGCTTTTTGCTTTTGCCGGTGGCGTCGACAATCTCCACGACCTGGCCGTGGGCGTCATAGCGATAGCGGGTGATATAACCCAGCGGATCGGTCTCGGCGATGCAGTTACCGCGAGGGTCGTAGCGATACTGCCAGCTGTTGTCGGCAGCGTCGGTTTCCACCAGCGGCAAAGCCCAATGCTCCAGCCACAAGGTCGAATCACTACGGCCCAACGGGTCGGTTTCGCCGATTACGTTGCCGCTCTCGTCGTAGCTGTACTCATAGCGCCCACCCAGCGGATCAGTCGCGCTGAGCAACTGACGTTCGTCATTCCACTCAAATAGCCAAGTCTGGCCGAGGTTGTCGCTGTACTGAATGATCTGATGCTGAGTATTCCAGTACCGCGTACTCACGCGCTGCAGGCCGTCGGTGATGCGCGTGAGGCCAGCCTGCAGGTCATAGTCGAACTGGTAAGCGTCGCCCTCATCGGTCCAGTGCCGAACCACGCGCCATTCCAGGCCTTCGATCAACGCCCACTCATAGAAACAGCGCAATCCGGTGGGTAATTGATGCTCCACCATTCTGCGCCCGGCATCGTAGGCAAAGCGCCGCTGCACTTGATCGGTTGCATCACGCACTTGCACCAGATTGCCCGCCGCGTCGTAGCCGTAGCTCACCAGCACTTCGCGACGTTGATCCGGGTACAGGCGTTCGATGCGGCTCAAATGGCCCTGATCACGGATCAGCTCAACCTGAACCAGATCGAACGTATCGCGCAGGCGCACCAAACGTCCGGCTTCGTCATAGTCGATATAGATACGGTTGTCGTTACGATCACCCAGTTGGCTCAGACGCAGTTGCGACGGGTTTGCTGGCGCAGCTTCGAACAAGCGGTACATGCCGTCGTCGCTTTCGATCAGCAATTGCCCATTGAGGTGTCGCCGCACCGCAAGCCCTTCGCCCGGGCTGAACACTGCGCCGCCCAACGGAATGGCGCCCATGTCGATGGGCCGCCCCTGCT
>NZ_JAAQWL010000021.1:0-24147 GCF_012985495.1 Pseudomonas sp. WS 5146 | reverse complement strand
CCACCGCACAACCTGTGGGAGCCGGGCTTGCCCGCGATGGCGGTGTATCAGGTGGCACATTTGCAGCTGGCCCACCGCTATCGCAGGCAAGCCAGCTCCCACATTTTTTGCCCTGTGTTCCAGTCCAAGCACCGCACAACCTGTGGGAGCCGGGCTTGCCCGCGATGGCGGTGTATCAGGTGGCACATTTGCAGCTGGCCCACCGCTATCGCAGGCAAGCCAGCTCCCACATTTTTTGCCCTGTGTTCCAGTCCAGGCACCGCACAACCTGTGGGAGCCAGGCTTGCCCGCGATGGCGGTGTATCAGGTAGCACATTTGCAGCTGACCCACCGCTATCGCAGGCAAGCCAGCTCCCACAGGTGATTTTCAGTGTTTATCAGAAGGTATTCAGCCAAGGAGTCTTGCGAGTTCTTCGCGGCAGTAATCCACAAACAACTGCACCGGCTTGGTCAACGGTGCCCGTCGCAACCAGACGGCGGATAATCCTGAACCGGTGACCGTTTCCGCCAACGGCACACACACCACCTTCTGCCCGTCATAGGTGTACTCGGTAAACGGCTTGGTCACCAAGATCGAAAAGCCAAACCCGCGCCCTACCATGCCGCGCACCATCTCGATGGACGGCGAGCTGAACACGATATTCGGCGTTAACCCGCGTTCTTCAAAGATGCTCACGAAGTAGGTCCGGCTCGGCAGCACATCGAGCAAAATCATCGGTTCCAGCACCAGGTCCGCCAGCGACACCTTGGCCTGCTGCGCAAAGCGGTGATCGGCCGGCAACAACGCATAGGGCTGCTGCGGCGGCATCAATGGCGTGGTTTCGATGGTGCCGCCCAGGTCGTGCTCAAACAGCATCGCCACATCGATACTGCCGGCAGTCAGCGCCTGCACCAGCTCTTGCTGCTCGCCGTCGCGAATGCGGATTTCCACCCCAGGCCACAGCGCCTTGAACCCCGCGATCAAGCGCGGCAAATACAACGGTGCCACCGTCTCAAAGCAGCCGATATCGATCTGCCCCGCCACCACATCATTGTCGGCCAGGGCGTTTTGCTCGAACTCATGGGCTACCCGTAGCAACTCCAGCGCCTTGCGATAAAAGCGCGCGCCGCTGGGGGTGAGTGAAACGCCCTGGGCGTGATGACGGATAAACAGCTGCACACCAAAGCTGTCCTCCAGCTGCTTGATCGCGGTCGACACCGAGGGCTGGGCGATATACAGCTTGCGCGATGCCTCGGCAACGCTGCCGCACTCGGCCGTGGTGACAAAATATCTGAGCTGGCGCAGGTTATAGGCAGCCATCGGGACCTCCAGAAACGTGGGACTTCGCCCCAAACAAGTGCGTAAAAATCGGCTTTTTCACACTGATTCAAGACCATGCAACATACCGGAGCAAAAATTCCGGTGAGCTATATTTTTTAAGGTCTATAGCAACAAACTTACTAATTTACCTCCCTGCGCCCATTGCAGATGATCACTCCAACAACAAAGCGCCGCCCACGCTGCGCACAGCGAAGTACGTCAACGTACTCACCTTGCCTTGGAGTTCGTCATGGTCACCACTGCAACATCCTCCGCCCCGCTTATCGAAAAACACACGATCGGATACGTGCCCCCCGAAGACCGCCATGGAAAGGTAAGAGACCTGTTCACCCTGTGGTTCGGCGGCAACATCGCGCCGTTGCCGATCGTGACCGGCGCGCTGGGCGTGCAATTATTCCACTTGAACCTGGTGTGGGGCATCGTCGCCATCCTGGTTGGCCACCTGGTCGGCGGCGTGCTGATGGCGCTGCACTCGGCCCAAGGCCCGCAAATGGGCATCCCGCAAATGATCCAGAGCCGTGCGCAGTTCGGCTCCTTGGGTGCCCTGCTGGTGGTGGTGATCGCCGGCGTCATGTACATCGGCTTTTTCGCCTCCAACATCGTGCTGGCGGGTAAATCCCTGCACGGCGTGGTCGACAGCGTGCCCGTGCCCGTCGGCATCGTGATCGGCGCCATTGGTTCCGGCATCATCGGCATCATCGGTTACCGCTTTATCCACGTGCTCAACCGCATCGGCACCTGGGTGCTCGGCGCCGGCATCGTGCTGGGTTTTGGCTACATCTTCACCCATGTGCAGACCACCGACTTCCTGACCCGTGGCAGCTTCAACATCTCCGGCTGGCTGGCCACCGTATCCCTGGCGGCGTTGTGGCAGATTGCTTTTGCGCCCTACGTGTCCGACTACTCGCGCTACCTGCCGGCCGACGTACCGGTGGCATCGACCTTCTGGACCACCTACCTGGGCTCCGCCCTCGGCTCCAGCCTGGCCTTTATCTTCGGCGCCGTCGCCGTGCTTGCCACCCCGGTGGGCATGGACACCATGGACGCAGTAAAACTCGCCACCGGCGCCATCGGCCCGTTGATGCTGGTGCTGTTCTTGCTCAGCGTGATCAGCCACAACGCCCTCAATTTGTATGGTGCGGTGTTGTCGATCATTACCCTGATCCAGACCTTCGCCTACCGCTGGATCCCCACCGCCAAAAGCCGCGCAGTGATCTCCACCCTGGTGCTGGCCGCGTGCGCCATTGCTGCCGTGTTCGCCTCCAAAGACTTCATCGGCCACTTCGTCGACATGGTGCTGGTGCTGCTGGTGGTGCTGGTGCCGTGGACGGCGATCAACCTGATCGACTTCTACGCGATTCACAAAGGCAAATACGACATTGCCTCGATCTTTCGCGTGGATGGCGGGATTTATGGCAAGTACAACCCACAGGCGCTGCTGGCCTATGCGATCGGGATTGCAGTGCAGATTCCGTTTATGAACACGCCGCTGTATGTAGGGCCGATTTCCGAGCACATCAATGGCGCGGATTTGTCCTGGGTGGTGGGCCTGGTGGTGACGTCACCGCTGTACTTCTGGTTGGCCAGTCGAGACAGTGCTTATAAGCGCCGGATGGACGGCGGGAAATTGGTGAGCGGGGTTTAAGCAAACCGACTGAAGCGGGCTGGCCCCGTTCAACTGGGGTTCAATGGTGAACCCCAGTCACCAGCCCCCGTCACACACTGGTTACGACCCGCCGCCTTGGCGCTGTACAACGCCTGATCCGCCACCTCCACCAACCCTTGCAAGTCCTCCAACTGAACCCCGGTGGCCGTCGCAATGCCGATGCTTGCCGTCAGCCGCCCGAACGGGCTGGTGCTGTGCACGATGTTCTCTTGCTTCAACCGGTCGAGAATAAGCTGGGCCACCACGGCGGCGCCGTCAGCGTCGGTGTCCGGCATGATGATGCCCATCTCCTCGCCGCCATACCTAGCCACCAGGTCTAACGGCCGCCTTACGCACGCCTCGAAGATTCTGCCCACCGTCTGCAGGCATGCGTCCCCTGCCACATGCCCGTAAGCGTCGTTAAAGCGCTTGAAATAGTCGATATCGATCATCAGCAATGCCAGCGTCGTGCCCTCACGCTTGGCGCGCAGCGCCTCCCTGGCGAGGCTCTCATCAAAGCAGCGCCGGTTTGCCAAACCCGTCAGCGCATCCTTCATCGCCAGCAACTCAAGCTGTCCGTTGGAGGTGAGCAACTGCCGCTGGGTTTCACGCAACTGATCTTCAGCCTCGGTGCGCCGACGGATATCCAGGATCAAAAACCAGCCGATAAGACCGGTAAGCCCCAGCAGCCCCGCCACTACCACCGCCGACAAGAGCGCCTCGGTGCGCCACGCGGCGAGGGCTTCGTGCTTGCCGATTGCCACCGTGGTGATCAGCGGCAGCCGGTCGCTCTGGCGAAAGGCGTAGAGCCGCTCCACGCCGTCCAGGCTGGAGGTAAAAGAGGCGGTGCCGACTGACTGATCAACCAGGTACTTCACATAGATGGGCGACTTGGAAAAGTTGCGCCCCATGTCCTGCTCGCGAAACGGATAGCGAGCCAGCAACGTACCGTCTGTGTGGGACAAGCCAATCGCGCCGTCCTGCCCGACATCGATCTTGCCAAACAAGCGCAGGAAGTTTTCGATGCCTAAGGTCACCGCCACAACACCGGCAAAATCACCCTGCGAATCATTGAAACGCCGGCTGATGGTCATCACCCATTCCTGATTCGACCGGCTGATAATCGGCGGGCCGATAAAGATCTCGTGGGAAGGATCGTCACGGTGATGAATGAAATAGGCACGGTCTGTGCTGTTGGCGCCCGCAGGAATCGGCCGGTTGGAGGACATCAACCAGTGCCCCTGTTTATCGTAGATCGTGACACCACTGAGTTGTGGCATCAGCGGCTGCTGGCGGTTGATCAATGTACTTAGCCGCTGAATCTGCACCGGGCCGCTGCCTTCGGTTTCCAGACGCTCGACCAGCCCGAGCAACAGCAGCGCACTTTGGCGCACGATGCCTTCGGAATAAGTCGACAGCGCCTGGGTAAGGTTCAGGCCATGGACGTCCACCTCCTGCAGGGCGCGATCTCGAGAGGCAAACACCTTCCAGACCGTCAATGACCCCAGGGAGCAACCGATAACGGCCAGCAAAAGCACAACCAGGTGGGTATCACGCTTCACATTGCTACCTTTGGCAAGCACGGTTTTCCATAACAGCGGACAGTGGACCTGGGCACCGGCGGCAACCATTCGCCCTTTTTCGCGGGCAAGGATACAAGCAGTTATAAACCGGCGCAGCAACAGATTATGCGCACGAGAACGGTTCATATTGCCGCGCCTCATGGCGCCCCCGAGCCGACGCTTACAACTGATGATGTTCGAGCAAAAAGTCCACAAACAAGCGCACTCGCGCCGGCATCGCCGCGCCGCCGACGAACACCGCGTGAATCGGCTCAACGTCGCCGGAATACTGGCGAAGCTGCTCAGCTTATGGAGGTCGAGAAAACCTGGAAATAGTTGGAGCGGGCTCTGCGTGATGAGATGCCTACTACCCGATCAAACAGGTTTCTCGCTACCCACACTAAAATACCTTGATGGTAACCAAGCCCTTGTGGGTGAACCATTCCTCAACTTTACTCACGTCCTTAATCGAGGTACCAGTAGCATTAACCCACAACTTCCGTAACCATCTATTTTTTTGCTCAACAGAAACATTAATCGGAACCTCCATTTTTTGCAGAGCAGTTACCACCCTACTCTCTACTTCTTCCTCGGCTTTTGCGACATTGCAATATTTCGCGTCGAATGCAAAGGCTATTCGTTGAACGACCCCTAATAACAGCAGTGAGTCTGGCAGGCTGATATCAGCTCTGGAACCCACTATCGGCGCAGGACTACTATAATCCCGTGACATCCCGAGAGATTTGAGCGTGGTGCTTACTGCAACATTGTATAGATCCAGACTGTACTGATCGAGAATACCCCCGCCGTGCGCCAAAGAGTTTCTAACTGATTTGAAGTAACGATACCAGTTCAGAAGCCCGTCTAAAGACGCTACATTCGAAGCGTTTTTTTTCATAAAAGCTGGTTGAACTTGACATTCCAGTAAAGCTGAGCGGATGAAAGCTCCAGGAGCATCTAGTTTTATCCAGTTGGTGTATTTTTTATTTATATGCCCTCCAGGAAACTGAAAGGACTCGGCTTTAATTTTCAAACCTGCTGCAACAAACATATTTGCAAAATCACCACACCACTCCTCGAACATCATAATCCCTTGCATCAATGTCATTTCAACAAAGTGATTTTGATGGTCGACCCAAGCGCAAGAAGCAATGTGCTTTAGATCAATACCGGGTATATCGGGAGTATCTCCCAGCAAGTGTCTTTCAAGACGTCTCCAGTCAGTCTTTTCGTTGAGGTTTTTTAAGACATTGGCCGAATTATATAGCGACCATAGCCCTCCGTAAGCACCCAGTGTCACGCTAGTTGATTTACCAATCTGTTTGCTTAAAGATCGAGTAAGAGGAAGAAAACATAAAATAGCTGTGCTGCTCATCACCACCCTCCTAAAAATGCGGTGCTGCCTTTCGCATAAAGCGCACCGTCTCAAATTTTTTACTTCAACGCGATTCTCTTCGAATATGGAGGCAGGTCTATTTTTCGGCCCGTATGCGCCCCTTCCCTTAAAAACGCTGAGAGCCTTGGGAGAACCTATGAGTATTGACTGGGGTTCCCGGGTGAATCCAGGAGCCAGGGCTTTCGCAATCAAAGAATTCTACGATGACGGCACCCAAATACTGTTGAATGGTTTCATATATACGATTGCAATATGCCTGGTCTTTTCCGAACACCGATACGGCAATTCTATTAATACTTGTTCCTCTTAAATTCTGTAAAATATGAAGGTCTTGCTCGCCCATGGCCCAACCAAAAATGGTAAGTTTTATTCGAGGCGTCTTCAACACTTCTCGGTAAACCGTGGAGAGGTAGAAACTGCTCTGTATGGATCTGATTTTCTGCTGAAGGGTTCCCTCGCTCACGAACAATGGCACATACGTTTCGCTAGCCCACAAATCCAAAATCTCATTCAAGAGGGCATTCCCTCCACCGCTAATTTTGTATTCCTGCTCCGTGATGTCCCGGCACAGCGCTAGGTTTCCGTGTGGATAGAAGACTAGTGTATTGGTCTGCTCCGAGATTCGATCACGATAGACGCGCCAGTTTTCAGCGAATGAACCACTTTTGAAACAATCCTTGAAAATATGGGAGCGCTGCATATCAAAATCGTGCATCATCGCCCAATAAACTAGCAAATCATAGTTCAGCGATAAAACCGTATTAAACTGCTTCAGGAAGCTATGCATGTGCGGCAGATGCTTGCTAACCTCCTCGTAAGCAGGGTGAATATCACGTACCGCCTGAATCAAACAATTACGAACATTCAAATAGGCTTGACGCGTACGGCGATCTTGTATTGCAAGTGCTTTATTAACCCTTGCGGCTTGCCAGACCAATCGAAGGATTAGTTCAAAGTCATCGGTTTCAAAACGTGAGAAAAGTGTCTGCACATCTTCTTCGAAAAGATGATTCTGACGGACATGTTCAAGGAGTGAGGCATATCCGAAATTTCTGGAAACTGCCATGCTCGCGCCATTGCCTAGAAGTAATGCGCCATGGCGGTAGTTGTTAACGATGCTTTGCCATTGATGAATGATGTGAGCCACTGATGATTACCCTGACTAATAGTGCACGAGGCAGAATACAGATACAGCGAATTATAATTCCAACAACACTACCCGTACAGCCATCCGCTCTTTTCGTGGGCAAGGATACAAGTAATTATAAAACGGCGCAGCAACAGATTATGCGCACGAGAACGGTTCATATTGCCGCGCCTCATGGCGCCCCCGAGCCGACGCTTACAACTGATGATGTTCGAGCAAAAAGTCCACAAACAAGCGCACTCGCGCCGGCATCGCCGCGCCGCCGACGAACACCGCGTGAATCGGCTCAATGTCGCCGGGGTTCCAGGCTTGCAGCAGCGGTATCAGCTCGCCGCGCCGCAGGTCTTCGCTGACGGTAAACTCGCCGATACGCGCAATACCGGCCCCCACACGCGCAAGCTGTGCCAGCGCCTCACCACTGCTGCATTCGATGTTGCCGCCGACCTTGAGGGAGAACGCCTGGCCGTCGCGGCTAAACGGCCAGTGGGGTTCGGCACGCCGAAAGTTGAAGCGCAGGCAATTGTGCCGCAGCAGGTCTTCGGGTTGCTGCGGGGTGCCGTGGCGCTGCAGGTACTCGGGCGAGGCCACCACCACCTGGCCGGTGTCGCCGAGCCTGCGCGCGGTCAGCGGGCTATCGGGCAGATGGCCAAAGCGTATCGCCACATCGGCCTGGCCGCCGAGAATGTCGACCACCTCGTCGCCCAGGGTAAGGTCGACCACGATGTTCGGGTAGCGCGCACTGAAGGCGGCCACCAAGGGCACGATCGTCATGCGCCCATGGCCCAGGGCGGCGCTGACCCGCAACCGGCCCCTCGGCACGCCCTGGTCGGCAATCGCTTCTTCCACCTCGTCCATATCGGCCAGGATACGCCGCGCCCCGCGCAGGAACGCCTCGCCCTCGGCAGTAAAGGTGATCGCCCGCGTGGTGCGCAACAGCAGCCGCGTGCCAAGGCGTTGTTCGGCCCGCGCGATGATCCGGCTGACCGCCGACGGCGTAAGCCCCAACACGCGCGCAGCCGCCGACAGGCTGCCCTCCTGCGCCACGCTGGCGAACACCAACATCTCCCCTGACCTGCCGTTGAAGTCCATTTGTGCCTCTTACGCAAAGGTGATTGTCAAAAACGCCATCTACCGCCTTCAAAGGCTGGATCGTAGCATTGGCGGCATAGATAAGGAGCTTTCCATGCGTATCAATCCACCTTTAGTTGCACTCGCCATGGGCGCCTTTGGCATCGGCGTCACCGAATTCGCCCCCATGGGCATGTTGCCGGGCATCGCCGCCGACCTCGGCGTCTCGATCCCGGCCGCCGGCCTGTTAGTCAGTGCTTACGCCATGGGCGTGCTGCTTGGCGCGCCACTGATGACCCTGACCACCGGCAAGATCCCCCGGCGCTACCTGCTGATCGGGCTGATGGCGATTTTCACCCTGGGCAACCTGATGTCCGCCCTGGCCACCGACTATTACAGCCTGATGATCGCCAGGGTCGTGACCTCACTGAACCACGGCGCATTCTTTGGCGTGGGCTCTGTGGTCGCCGCCAGCGTGGTCGCCCCGGAGAAACGCGCCGGCGCGGTGGCCGCGATGTTTATGGGCCTCACCCTCGCGACCATCGGCGGCGTGCCGCTGGCCGCCTGGTTTGGCGAACTGTTCGGCTGGCGCACCGCCTTCTGGGGCATTACCGGCCTCGGCGTCATCGCCATGGCCGCGCTGTGGTTCGCCCTGCCCAACCTCAAGGCGCCGCCACACGTCAGCGTGATGGCCGAAATCCGCGTACTGGGGCGTGGCCCGGTGTTGGGCGCACTGGCCCTCACCGTCATCGGCTCGGGCGCCATGTTCACCGTGTTCACTTACATCGCGCCGATTCTCAGCAGCGAAACCCACGCCTCCACCGCCTACATCACCGCCATGCTCGTACTGTTCGGCGTAGGCCTGACCCTCGGCAACCTGTGGGGCGGCAAGGCGGCGGATCGCTCGATAGACCGCACCTTGATCGTGTCGCTGAGCGTGCTGATTGTGGTGTTGCTGGCGTTTACCGTGCTGATGCGCTGGCCGCTGCCGGCGGCTGTGGCCATCTTGATATGGGGTGTGGCCAGTTTTGCCCTGGTGCCGCCGTTGCAGATGCGGGTGATGGAGGCGGCAAAGGACGCGCCTAATCTGGCGTCGGCAGTGAATATTGGGGCGTTTAACTTTGGCAATGCGATTGGGGCGGCGTTGGGCGGTGTGGTGATTAATGCCGGGTGGGGCTATCCGGCGATTTCGTTGGCGGGTGCGGGGATGGCCGGGTTGGGGTTGTTGATGGTGGTGGGGTTTGCTTGGCGGTCGAGGGCAAGGGGGGTGTTAGCCGTCAATTAGGCATCCAGCTAGCCAGCTGGGCCAATCGCCGGAACACTCCGGCGAACATAATAATGGTCGAATTCACTGCTTTCGATGAATTGGAAACCATGGCGGATGTAAAAGCGATTCGACGCACTGTCCTTGAGAGCACCCACTTTAATGGGGAGTGCAGCTGCATCCGCCTCTTTGAAAATTTGAGTGAGCACCGCAGACCCTACACCTGATCCTTGCGCGCCCGGCCTCACATACAAATGGTCGAGCAAGAGTTCATTGTGGTGATGCTTGACCACTACGAAACCGACCCTCTCGCCAGATGCCTCGATGTGGCGTGTGGTGCGAGCTTCAAAACCGCTAACAAACCGCTCGCGCGCACGCACTGGATCAAATCGCCCAACACGCTCCAGGCTTTCGCGCATGGCCTCAATTCGAATGGCTACCAGATCATCCAAGTCACTTTCTTGAGCCTGGACCAACATGATTGGGGAATTTTGATCGGGTGTGACCGGCATAGTCTGCGCTCGAACTAGGATCCTGGGACGGCCAGTATAGAGAGCCTGGCATGAGCCGCCACATCCGAGGGGAATTAGCGTGATATCAATAGCCAACTGATACACATGACGGTAACGGATGTGAAAGCAATCAGTGTCGGAATGACCATCCAGTACTTGAGATGTCGTGGGATTTTTTCAACGTCCTCAACCCGTACTAAACGCCTCCATTCAAATATTCTTGGAATAAGAATGATGATAGCCATGGCAACCAGCCGCTGGGGCCTTCCATCAAAGGGTGCATGACGAAAAATATCCCTGTGCACAGTGATGTAAGCACTGCCCTCCACGTAGCGCTCTGCAGCGTCGAGCTTTTTGAACATGGCACAAAAAACCAGCGGGAGGCTTAATATCATGACGACCCCAGCGCACATGCCGATATATTCAAAGACCATTTAATCCCCCACCGTCCTATAGAGAAATTTCCCTGTGCCTTCTCCCAAGACGCTTCCGGCTTTACCTGCGGCAAATCCACCTGCGGCACCGCCGACAATGGCACATGCCAACGCTCCGGCACCCGCTGTGGGTATGCCAAAAACAATCATGCAGGCGCCGACACCGATAGGCGCCCCAAACGCCGCGCCCACAGATGCACCACCCACCCCCAACACCAATTTTCCCCCTTCAACATACTTCGCCTGCGTACACTCTTGCTCACGCCCTGTGGAACACGCCTCCGTTATCTCCAGCGCCGTCGCCCCAACATCCAACGCTATGCCAATGTAAGTCCCCTTCTTCAATATTTGCGAGGCCTTGGCTAAACGTTTAACCCTTTCCTCATACCCACGAATGTCTCCATGGTGCCAATAGCTTTTACTGGAAATCCCTAACATCTTTTTAATCGAACCTTCGTTTCTCAACCCCGTACCAAAGCGCGCCATGCCCGAGATTTGGCTATCCAACTTGGCAAACAGCGCCCTTCGCTTAACCAAAAACTCCTCCCTTGCCCCAGTGGTGCCTTTGCTCAAGTACTGCTTATGCAAACTCTCGATTTCGATAAGGGTCTTCTCGACTTGCGCCAAATGCTTGCTCCATGCACTGCTGGCACTGCCGATGCCAAGGGACGAATAGGTCAAGATGGCCTGCAACTGATCATAGTTTTTGATCAGAAATTGGTCAGTTGCGGAGTGCGCCAACAGGGCGAGCTTTATATTTTGCGCCGAGCGCATCAGCTGTGCCTCTTCAGCGGTGCAAGCGGCGGTTCGGCTATCCCCGATGATCACCAATTGCCCCGGCAACACCACCGTGTTGCGGATGTGCTGGTTGAGGGTGTCGAACTTGGTGTGTGAATACGGATCAAGCGCCAAGCTTAGTTTAAGCAATGGATAAGGCTGGGGATATTCATTGATAAATGCGTAGGGTCCCTGCATGCGTGCACCTCCAAGTGGCTGAGGCGCACGACTATAAGAAGGCGCCACAGCGGAGGTAAGACGTGTATCGGGGTGTTTTTAACGTTTCAGAAACGGACTACTTCACTCTAAGTACATGCCTACGCACTGGGCATAAAACGGGGTCAGACCCTCAGGGATTCTGACACGCTGGATTATGCTGAGGCTGGCCGCGTCAGTCGGCCTGGTCATCCTCAAGCCTATTGCGCAGGTGGTTTAGAACCTGATGGGTAGTCTGGATAGCATCGATGTCCGCCCCCTCCGCCAGCTCATTAATCCAGGGCGTCTGAAGATTCATCGCCAGATCGAATGCTTCTCTTCCAGCTTCAGTCAGGACAACCAACTGCGCTCTGCGGTGGTGTGGGTTTGGCTGAAACTCCAGCAGTCCATCATTCACCAGATCGTTAACGATCCGCTGAACGTTTTGCCGATTTGCCCCCATGTCGCGAGCAATCCATGAAACCGGTTGTGCTCGTTCGGCGTACACAATAGTACCCAGTAGTTGCCAGCGGGCGCTTGTCAGACCTAGCTCTGCGACGAGTCGATCGCCTGCAGTAAGCAGACGCGCACTTGCTCGAAAGATCTCAAGAACCAGATCGCTCATGGCGCGTCCTGCGGGGGTGTAGTTTGTCTTTTTCATGGCGCGAATCCTTCCACGTTGACACCATGATGTCAATCACAGTAGGTTTGGAGCGTGAAACCCAAATTGTCATCATGATTACAATGTAGAGGTCGCCATGCTTTCTATTCGCCCCCTTGATCCGATCGTCCCCATCACTCAACAGCTGCATTGCAGCGAAGCTCCAGTGGTATTGATCAACCTCTTCACTGTCGACGCAGACGATATACCTGACCTCCTTTGCGCATGGGAGCTGGATGCCAACTGGATGAAACAACGTGCCGGTTTCATCTCCACGCAGCTTCATCAGGCCATCGGTGGCAGCAACATGTTCTTGAATTACGCCGTATGGGAATCGGTAGAGCGGTTTCGCGATGCTTTCAATCATCCGGAATTCACCAATGCCTTGGCGCGGTATCCCTCAAGTGCCTTGGCCATGCCGCATCTGTTCACCAAGGTAGCTGTGCCGAATATCTGCACGGCCTGAGTATTAACCAACTGTCTGACGGTATTAGATAAATGCTTAGACGATTACATTTGATCTCCAGCACGCTGGCACTGATGTGCATCGCCACCTTCTTTCTGTCGACTATTTTTGTCGAACTCATCGGATCCGGACGCTCGATAGCCTCACTCAAGCACCTGATCGTGAGTCCCGGGCTTTGGATACTGGTACCGACAATGATTGCGACCGGTGCAAGTGGAGTGCTAATGAGTCGGAAACGACAAGGACGACTGGTCGCCTTGAAGAACAAACGCATGCCATTCATTGCCGCCAATGGCCTGTTGGTTCTGATGCCGTGCGCCATTGTGCTTAACCAATGGGCGTCGGCGGGAATCTTCGATACGCGTTTTTACTTCGTACAGTTAATCGAACTGATCGCAGGGGCCACCAATCTTGCATTAATGGGGCTGAATATGCGTGACGGCCTGCGCCTCAGCGGCCGACTGCTGCGGGTTGAACGTCACAGACAGTAAGCTGAATACTTGCTCCCGTTTGTCTTAAAAAGCTGGGCCGGAATCCGCCGTTTGTGACCGACAGCTATCGGCCAGAAGCAGCCGCTCGCAATCGGTAGCTTCCATACCGCAGCCGTCGATCAATCTCGTGGAATCTGACCGCTCAAATAGGCAATGCTCGAAAGAAACACGCTGGTATCTCGATTAGAGCGCAGGCGAACGACGCGGCATGTTGATGGCGCTGTCGCCACCAGCTGCTGCATATTCACCCGCGCTGTTTTTTTCGTCCGCCACATAAATCTCAAAAACTCTGGCAGATTCGCCAGCAGTTCGGGGCAGTTGTCCGGCAAATCGGGCCGAGAGCTGCCGCGCTGGAGCAGCGTTCTTCGCAGCACACGCCAAAATCGAAGCGTCGCCGAACGATCAATCCAGATCAAAAGATCTGCGCGCGCTACCCGATTCTTCCAAGTAACGGAATGGCCGCCTTCGAATATCCAGCGATCACGAGCCTCGACCTCGGAACACAGGCGCGTTTTCTCGTCCCGGCTTCGTTCAACCCACCCTGGCTGCCAGTGGATAGTGTCGATATGAACGACAGGTAAGCCCGTGCGCAGACCAAGCTCACGCGCCAAAGTGCTTTTGCCCGACCCAGGTTGACCAATAATCATCACCCGCCGCATCTAAGCTCCTTCTCGCCATACGCGCTATTTTTTGGGGGCGGCGATTTTACGTCAACCTCCTACTCCGTCAACAGGCAGCAAGCCAAGACTTGATTGTCTCGACGGTCCGCTTTGGGTCGATAGTTGCAACTCAGTGAAGGTGGAAAAGCCTCAAGATCAAGCGTGAGGCTTTATCACCGTCGGCCTCATATAGACCGTGTAATCCGGCCTGATCGGTGAGTTTGTGTAGATTGAAGTGGTTGTAAAACGCTTGGCCCAGTCGCTGATGCTCGAAGCTTCCTTGACTCCAAAGCCGGACGAACTCCTCATAAGCGGCGCATTCGATCTGCAACGAGGAATCATGTCCCATGTCAGGTTCCTATCATTAGAGGGACTCAAGCGTACTAGCTGCCTATCAGCCCTTCCAGCTCGGCCTTTCCAATCAGAAAGTCAGTTATCGGCCAGTTTCTACCGTTCGGATTTTATGTCGCCACTAGACGCGAAATGGTCTTCTCGTTCACTCGGTTCGGCCCGCTGGCCAGTACCAGCGCCGATATATTGTTGCTGGTGCGATTGCAGTTAATTATATATGAGCCAGTTAAATAACCAGTAAAATCATATTTGTTAGTTTTTTATGCTGAAAATAATGATTTTTTTGAGATACTTTGCAATTGGTTTTTGTCTGTTTCGTTTAGTGTTTGATCTAGCGAGCGAGCGTTAACGGCAGCTTCTGCGGCCCACTGTCGTAACTGTCGAAAAAAGGAGAAACCGTCATGATGCTCAAGGATCCGTCCAGCACATATCGCCATTTTAATACCGTGGACTTGCCTGCCCGAGGTACCTTCCTGCGATGATCGCGCACACCGCATTGGCGGCGCTCGCTGGTGACTATGGTCATGGCGACATAGTGGCCTCGCATCGGCATGAAGAAGGTCAACTGGTTTATGCCATTAACGGTGTGATGCTGGTATCGGTCGTCGGGACCACTTGGGTGGTGCCTTCCGGGCATGCGCTCTGGGTCCCTGCGGGGGCGGAGCACCAGATCCGCATGACCGGCGAGGTGCGCATGCGCACCCTGTTGATCTCGCCGGGCGCACACCGGGCGTTGACGGAGGAATGCCACGTTCTCAAGGTTTCGCCGTTGCTGCGGGAGTTGATCATCGCCGCGGCCGATGAACATGACACTGAACCCGCTCTGTTGCGCCATGTGCAGATTGTCGAGCTGATTTTCTCGGAGCTCGACATTGCGCAGAGGGTGCTGGCGCATGTGCCGATCCCTGATGAGCCAAGGCTCAAGTCGCTGTGTGCCGAGTTTATCGACAACCCTTCACAGGAGTCGAAACTGGAGAGTTGGGCGGTGCAGCTCAATATGAGTTCGCGCACCCTGGCGCGGCTGTTCCAGAAAGAGTTGGGCATGAGTTACGGGGAGTGGCGCAAGCGCACCCGGCTGCTACTCAGCATGCAACGGCTGGCCTGCGGCGTATCGATCCTGGAGGTGGCATTGGAGCACGGTTACCAGAGCCCGAGCGCGTTTACTGCAATGTTCAAACGCACAATGGGCTACACCCCGAGCACCTGCCGCCTGGTCTGACACCCCGGCGAGCGCGCAACCCCAAGCGTCCATGGCCCCGCCTACAGGCAGGGCCATGTCTTTGCGCGTGCCCGGCCCGTGAGCGCCTGCGATAAGGCGGTCTACAGGCACATTGTCCAAATCGAAACGATGGTTGTCTGGAACTCGGGAGATGCGCGGCCCAGTGCTCTCTTAACCTGTGCGTCTACTTGGCATTCTGGGTTATTTCGATGGGTCCGCCTTTTTTCTGTGCATGGCATGGTCGTCTCTCACTCCTGGGTGTGGCGGTCGTATTGTTGGCGGGTTGTTCCTCTTGGGTCGCCCATATACCCGTGCAGCCGCAGCCGGAGCGCTTTAATGCCCTGAGCCGCCTGCCGCAGGGTGTTTCGGCCCAAGCGTTACCCGACCATTGGTGGCAGTTGTATAACGATCCGAAACTTGACGCGCTGGTGCAGCAGGCATTGATGCATAACCGCGACCTGGCTGCAGCTCAGTCCCATGTGCAGGCGATGTTGGCCGGGATCATGCGGGCCGATGCCGGGCGCTGGCCGTCGACCCAGGCCTCACTGGGCGCCGAGTACGGCAAGACAGCCGATGATCAGACCCTGGCCAAAGCCACGGACAGCCATGCTCCGTCACAGTGGGCGTTCAACCCAGGCTTCGAGCTGGCTTATCAGGTGGATATCTGGGGCCAGGTTCAGCGCAGTATCGAGCGGGCTCGGGTCCAGACGGCTGCAGCGCAGGACGCCGAAGACTTGTTGCGCATCACGGTGGTGGCGCAAACCACTCGCGCTTATGTCAATGCCTGCGCCATGGGCGCACGCGCCAGGATTCAGCGCCATTCGATGGATGTGGTCGGGCACAGCTTGGCGTTGATCGACCGGCAGCGTCAGGCCGGTGTGGTGACAGATCTCGAATACACCCGGATGCAGGCCTTACAGGCTGAAACCCTGGCGCTGCTGCCGATGTTGGAAGCACGCCGGCAAGCTGCCCTGTACGAGCTGGCAATGCTGACCGGCGTGGCGGACCTGGAACAAGGCATTGGCGCGGTGACCTGTGAGGTCGTGCCGCAACTCAATGCCGAGCTGCCGGTGGGTGATGGCTGGCAATTACTGGCGCGCCGCCCCGATATCCGTCAGGCCGAGCGCGCGCTGCAAGCGGCCACGCTGCAAGTGGATATCGTCCAGTCCGACCTGTATCCGAAGGTGACCTTTGGCGCTTCAGTGTCCTCATCCGCCAACAAACCCCATGAGTTGGGAGACAGTAGCGCGCTGGTGTTCGGCGTTGGGCCGCTGATTACCTGGCAATTCCCCAACTGGCGTGTCAATCGCGCACGGGTCAACCAGGCCAGGGCGTTGGAGCGCATGCAAGTGGCGCAATTCGAGGCCAGTGTTCTCAACGCCCTCAAGGAGGTACGCCAGGCGCTTGCGCTATACGACGGCGAGCGCCGGCGCCACGCCGCGTTGAACCAGGCCCTTGTCAGCAGTCGCCAAGCCTACAAATTGGCCCAGTTCAATTACGACGCCGGGTCTATCGACTTTCTCGACGTGCTGGACAGCGAGCGTGAGCTGATCCGCCTGCAGGCCACGCTTGCCGATGCCGACGGCCAGCTGTTGCAGCGCCAGATCGGCCTGTTTCGCGCGCTTGGCGGCGGTTGGCAGTCTTCTGCCTCTGCGACCGCTGCCCTCAGCCACACTTCCGTCAATTTTTCCGGTACCCAGCCATGAATATTGCTGTCGATGAAAAAACCGTTGTCCAGGACGAGCAGCTCATGCATGCGCGCAAGCAACGCCGCAAACGTAACCTTATCCTGCTGGGATGCGTTGTGCTGTCGATCGCGGCGGTAGGGTTCGGGGTGTACTGGATGACGGTTGGCCGTTACCTGGAACAGACCGATGATGCCTATGTGCGTACCGACTGGGTCCCCATCAGCCCGAAGGTCTCCGGGTATGTGGCCCAGGTGCTGGTGGAGGATGATCAGCCCGTCAAGGCCGGGGATGTGTTGGTGCGCATCGAGGACCGCGATTACCAGGCGCGGTTGGCGCAGGCGCGTGCGCAATTGGCGCAAACCCAGGCCTCGGTCGCGGCCCAACAGGCCAACCTGCAAGTGACCGACAGCCTGATCGCCCAGCAAAAGGCCGGGGTAAACCAGGCTGAGGCCCACACCCGCAGCGTGGCGGCCGAGTTGCGCCGCGCGAGCCTTGACCAGCGCCGCTACCAGGGCCTGGTGCGCGAACACGCGGCCAGTGCCCAGCGTCTGGAAACGGCGGCTGCCAGCTACACCCAGGCTAACGCCGCGGTGGAAATCGCCAAGGCCATGCAGCGTCAACAGCAAACCAGGTTGACCGTCGCCATTAGCCGGCGCCAGCTGGCCCAAGCCTCGCTCCAACAACAGATTGCCCGGCGCAGCCAGGCCGAGGCGCAGTTGAGCCTTGCGTCTCATGCGCTGGAAGACACCTTGATCCGCTCGCCCATCGACGGGGTTGTGGGGCAGCGCAAAGTGCGTATTCGCCAATACGTCGCGCCGGGCTTGCCGTTGCTGGCGGTGGTGCCCCTGCAGCAGGCCTATGTGGTGGCCAACTACAAGGAAACCCAGTTGCGCGATATGCGCGCCGGTCAACCGGTGGATATCAGCGTCGACAGCTATTCGGGACGCCAGCTCAAGGGCCATGTGGTGAGCTTTTCGCCAGGTTCCGGGGCCGTGTTCGCACTGCTGCCGTCGGATAATGCCACCGGCAACTTCACCAAGATCGTGCAGCGCTTCCCGGTGAAAATCGCCATCGATGAACATGACGAGGGCGGGCCTATTCTGCCGGGCATGTCGGTGATCACCACCGTTGACACCCGGCCTGGCACAAAGGGCGCGACGCATGACTGAGTCCGTTGAAAAAACTGTCTCCTTTCGCGCCTGGGTGGCGGTGATCGGCGGGCTTTTCGGCTGTTTCATGGCCGGTATGAACGTGCATGTGACCAGCGCCGCGCTGCCTGAAATCGAGGGCTCCCTGGGGGCTACCTTCGAGGAGGGCTCGTGGATTTCCACGGCTTACCTGGTCGCGGAAATCGTGATGATTCCTCTGACGGCCTGGCTGGTCCAGGTGTTCTCGCTGCGGCGGGTGATGTTGGCGGGCTCGTTTGTGTTCCTGGTGGCATCCATTGCTTGCTCCTGGGCGCCCAACCTGGAAGTGATGATCATCATTCGGGTGATCCAGGGTGCTGCCGGCGCGGTGCTGATCCCTTTGTCATTCCAGCTGATCATCACCGAGCTCCCGCCCAGCAAAATCGCAATGGGCATGGCCTTGTTCGCCTTGTCCAACAGCGTTGCCCAGGCTGCCGGGCCATCCATTGGTGGCTGGTTGACCGATGCTTACTCGTGGCGCTGGATTTTTTACCTGCAACTGGCACCGGGCATTCTCTTGTTGCTGGCGGTGGCATGGTCCATCGATGCCAAGCCCATGCAGTTGAGCTTGCTCAAAAGCGGTGATTGGGGCGGCATCCTGGCCATGATCGTCGGCCTGGGGGGCTTGCAGATCGTGCTGGAGGAAGGTGGTCGCAAGGACTGGTTCGGCTCCGATTTCATTGTGTGGGTGTCGTTGATCGCCGGCGTCGCCCTGGTGTACTTCGTGCTGTCGCAGTTGTACGGCAGGCGTTCATTCATCAACCTGCGCCTGCTCAAGAGCTACAACTTCGGAGTGGCCAGTGCGGCGATGTTCATTTTCGGCGGGGCTACCTTCGGCCTGGTGTTCCTGGTGCCCAATTACCTTTCCCAACTGCAGGGGTACAACGCCCGGGAAATCGGCATCAGCCTGATCGCCTACGGCATGGTGCAATTGGTGCTGGCACCGTTCATGCCGCGCTTGATGAAGTGCCTCAGCCCGAAACTGATGGTCGCCAGCGGCTTTTTCATCATGGCGCTGGGCTGCTACCTCGGCGCGCACCTGGACGTCGATAGTGCCGCCAACGTGATCATTCCTTCCACCGTGGTACGGGGTATCGGACAGCCGCTGATCATGGTGGCGCTTTCTGTTCTGGCGGTTTCCGGGCTGGCCAAAACTGAAGCCGGTTCCGCATCCGCGTTGTTTTCCATGCTGCGAAACCTTGGCGGGGCCGTGGGTACTGCAGGGCTGACGCAAATCGTCGCCATGCGCGAGCGCTTTCACTCAGAGCGGGTGGGAGAGTCAATCACGCTGTTTTCCTTTCCCTTGCAGGAGCGCCTGCGCGCCAGCATGGCAGACAGCGAAGACTTCCTATTCAACCAACTGTTACCCGCCCAACAGCAGGTCCTTGAAAGCCTGGTCCATACCGTGCGTCGTGAGGCGTACCTGATGGCCTACAGCGATGCGTTCTATGTGTCCTGTATCGCACTGATCTTGTGTGGTGTAGCGGCCTTGGCATTACGCCAACAATCTGGACGAGCCTAGGTTCAGGCGCACGCTATGTGATCAAGGGAGGATTGGCGACGTCCCGGGCTCGTTGAGCCGTTATTACATCGGCATATTCAATGTCGACACGGGCGTGCGCGTGCCCACGGCCAAAGAGCCGAAAATAGAACGCATTTGTGCGTTGGATCGGCTGCCGGCGCTGTAGCGTAAAAACGGGATCATATTTAACTGGGGTATGACCCCGTTTTACTTAAAGCCTAGTTGCCCCGCCCTCCTCCAAACGACCACTCATCACTGGCCGTCGTGGTGATCACCACCATGACGTCTTCCGCGTTCAACCCCGTCGCCCGCCCCAATTTCTCGACCAGATCACGGTAAAAATGCTGTTTAGTCGTAACACTTCGAGCACGCCCAGCGGTAATCGCGATCAGCACAAAGTCATGGCTACGCGGCCCACCCAGATAGTGGGGATCGAATATCAGCTCGCCGACCTCATGTTGGTGAATGACCTGGAAGCGATCTGTCTTCGGCACTTCGAAGCTCTCGACCAAAGCGTCGTGCAACCCCTGCGACAACGCCTGTAAATACTCGGCCGACTTACCTCGGTGCAGTGAAATCCGTGCAAATGGCATCAGCGCTTACTCCTGGCGTGCTGAAAGGCAAAGCTGTAGTTCGCTCAGCACATTCAGCGCCGAAGCAGCCGTCGGCCAACCTGAATAAAACGCCAGATGGGTGATGACTTCGGCCAATTCATCGGCACACACGCCGTTATCCAGCGCACGTTGCAAATGAAACGGCAGTTGCTCAAGACGGTACATCGCCACCAGCGCAGCCACCGTCACCAAACTGCGTTCACGGGGCTTGAGTTGCGTAGGCGTCCACATGTCGCCGAACAATACGTTGTCGGTCAACTCGGCAAACTTCTGCGGATAGTTGCCCTGGGGTTCTCCCCCAGTGGACGTAGCTGTATTCATGATGTTTTTCCCTCCGATGTCCCGATCTGAAGGATGAAATTATCAAGTCGCAACCCTTCCGAATATCAGATTTAATAGCGCCTACCATCCGGAATTAGTGGACTATTGAATGCGCCGCCCCACCTTCGATCTTGATGTATTGCGCACCTTCGTCACGGGTGTGGAGTTCAACAGCTTTGCCAAAGCTGCGGATCGTCTCGGTCGGTCGACGTCTGCCGTGAGTGCTCAGTTAAAGAAACTTGAGGAGCAGATAGGCACGCCGGTACTGGCTAAATCCGGGCGCGGGCTGGTCTTGACCCCCACAGGCGAATCACTGCTCAGCCATGCCCGCCGGTTACTGGAGTTGAACGACAGCATTTTCCACAGCGTGCATCAAAGCCAGACCGCCGGAACCCTGCGCCTGGGGCTTCAAGAGGACTTTGGCGAACATTTCCTGAGCGATATCCTGCGACGCTTTGTACAGACTTACCCGAGGGTGAGCCTCGAAGTCAGGATCGCCCGTAATGCCGAGCTGCTGACGCTGGTCGAAAGTGCAGCCCTGGACCTGGCCCTGACCTGGGACACCGGGCCTATGTCGCCCTATGCCACGCGCCTGGGCGAAACACCGATGCACTGGATCGGGCCGCGCGATACGCCATTGCTGACCGCCGCTGACGACTCACCACTGCCCTTGATAATGTTCGACGCGCCTTGCGTACTCCGCAGCGCCGCCACCCAGGCGCTGGACGCCGCGCAAATACCCTGGCGCATCGCCCTCACCAGCCCCAGCGTGGCGGGTATCTGGGCAGCCGTCGCCGCTGGCTTGGGCGTGACGTTGCGTACCCGTATTGGGTTGCCGAGCCATCTCAGTGTTGTTTCTGGTTTACCCGTCGTGCCGAGTCTTGGTTATGTGCTGCACAGCGGTGGCGGCGAGCCCACTGCGGCTGCCCGACAATTGGCTGCTTTGATCAAGGCGGGGCTGCAAGAACAGGCGTTTCGGTTCACGGTTACGCAATAATCGAAAGTACGTAAGGGCTCAGTTCGAGTGATGTGGATGGGGAGCGTAACTGAGCAGAATCGGCCAAAAGCTGACGGTGGCTACAGGCATAAATCGACCCCAGCGAACGTCGACAACAATGCAGAAAGTTGAAAGGGCACTTAATCGGGTCTCACGCATCGAGTGAGTCTTGCACGATCTGCTATTAGGCGGCCACGACACTTTTCAACTGGCAGCTGGATCACTACTACGCGGAAGTCGTCCTGCCACGAATTCAAAGTGGCCGCGTCGTAACTCCGAGCAAGGTTCCGTACAAACCACCGAGGTAACTCGTTTGCGCTAAAACGTTGAGACCGTTGATCTTGAAGGTTCCGCAACCCGGTAATGATTGCCGTGCAGCACTGCTTAAACGTCGGCCTCTCGAACACAAAACTCCGGCAACAGGACTTTCGGCCTTCCGGCACGGACATCGGCCGCCGCGTCTCAAATGGGTTTTTGTGTGCGATGCCATGCTCGGCCAACGCCCATTTACGCGCGAGTGCGCCATCATTGATTTCCCACGCCAGGCTCATGGGCACGGTGTGATTCCACCATGGCCGTCCACCACAAAGTGAAAGGGGTTCAATGGGCCTGCGGATGTCATCAGCACGATAAGCTTTTGGTTATCCAGATCAGCAGGCTTCTGGGGCTCACCGTATCGCGCCAAGTAATCAGGCGAGGCGCACAGCACCCGCCAATTGGTGCTGAACCGGATGGCCATGTCTTGCACCTATTCCAGATCTATCTAAAACTCGTCCTCTGAAAGGCCGTATGTCGCAGTGTTGCCGTTAGCAACTTTATAGAGCGTGAGCGTGATTGCGCTGTATTGGATGTTCCGGCTGCTGGTGGTTTCAGTGAGCGTCATTGATTCGGAGCGTGAAAGGCCCCCAGAGGTCAGGTCGCGATACCGAACGTCATAAGCACCGGCAGTGAGATTTTTGATGGTGAAGCGGCTTCGTGCAGGAATGTAAATCTGCCTTGCCGGCCTGGCTACCGCGCCTTGTAGGGAGACGAGTTTTAGAAACACGTCTGAGTTGTTCTGCCCATTGTCGATGGTTACTTCTGAATGGCCGGCTTTGTGCGTTTGTGGCTCATCTACTAGGTAACCGGCAGTACGGGGCCATGGGCGGCCATTGGGCGCGTTTTTTGGCCGCACGTAGGCCGGTTTCTTCGCGGCCGCCTCGCGCTGATTTGCAACGCTTATAGGGCGTTGAGCTGCGTTGGTGCCTGAGCCGTTAGAAGCTGTAACCGATGGAACGGCCTGAGCGGAATACGGCATCGGACCACGCGGAGCGGAATAATGCGTTCCGGACGAATTCATTACCGTGATAATGATCACCGCAGCCACTGTAGCGATAGCGCCGAGATGGATGAAGAATCGGCTGTGAATGAAACCCCAACTACTCTTCAAACGATTGTCTTTGTCGCCGCCAAGTTCGTCTATGAAGGCTTCAAGGTTGCTGGTCAGGCTATCTCTTTCGTTGATCCCTGCCTCAGTGCGGCCAAGCGTCTTAGGGATCTTCTTGCAGTACGTTATCGCGTTTTGGGCGATTGACCGCGCTAGGTCTGGACGACCGGTTGAGTAGAAGTAATATGCTTGGTAACCCAACATTCTGGCGTTCTCCAGCGGTGGATGTGATCCACCGAACATGTTGGTGACCAATGCATGAACCGTGTACAGCGGGCCCCATGGAAATCCCCACCATCCAAGCAGCCAACTTGTTGCTGACGCCTTGAGAGACTGCTTTTGTGCGCAGGGACTGCAATACACGCCAACGATGGGTTTACGAATTGTGAGTAAGAGGAAGCTCTTCACGGAACGGAACACCACTACTCGTGGCTGGGCTGATACCTTGGCGCAGACGGAGCACACGATGGGATCTGGTACTTTAGAGGTCTCGGGTTCTACGGCCCTGCTACGAGTGGTCTGAGTATCGTAATCGGCTTTGGAAGCCGGGTCCGAAAGCACTGCGTACGCCTCATTCAAAAACTGAAATTGCTGAGTCGTGTTGTTGCCAGGGTTGCGGTCAGGGTGCAGCTCCATGGCGCGTCTGCGGTATGCCGTTTTGATCTGCTCGGCGCTGACGATCGATGTTAGACCCAAGACTGCGTAGTAGCCTTTAGGATCGTCCTTATCGTGGTGCATTGAACAGTCCTTGTCGCATTCGTGGATAGGCAGAAAATTGGTTTTGAATCGATGGAGGCTATACCACTTCGAGCCGTGGGCTTGGGGCAGGGCAGGTTTTGTTCAGCGATTGAAGCGGAGTCGCTTTATGAATGCGGCGACATGATAGCTAATTGCTATATTTGCCGTCCAACTGAACCGATTGATGGTCGTTACCGGTTTAAAAGATCGTGAGCTAATACGGGCCGACTTTCACAGGAGCTAACCTTGCCGTCAGTCCGCTTTTGGCCGGAAGGAGTCATTCGAACTCATGTATGCTCGTCTGCTCAACCACATCTGAGAAAGCCCATTGTCCTCCCCTTCAGAATCTCCCAATCATCACTCTGCTTCTTTTGAAGAGGCCGTTGAACAGTTAGCCGAAGATCTGCGAAGAGTAGTCGGCAATCTTGTCCGGGAAGTGCGCAGTGGGTCGGACACACCGTCCTCGGCACAATCTGAAACGCTAGG
>NZ_JAAQWL010000020.1:0-31283 GCF_012985495.1 Pseudomonas sp. WS 5146 | reverse complement strand
AGGCCGCCGTGCTCTGCTTTTGATCTTGCTTTTGATCTGAGGCGCCCCGTTAACCACGATGGCCGAACGCAGGCTTGAATCCGTGGGTAACCCGGCAGGACGCCGGGTTAGCCGCGCTGGGCCAAGGATGGCCCATCGCGGCGGCCCACGGATTCAAGCCGGAGTGCGGGCATGCCGAGCCTAAGCGAGGCACCGAGTGGTGGGGCGAAGACCTTTTGGTTACTTTTGGGGCGTTTGCCAAAAGTGACCCGCTGTAAGAGCGGAACCATAGGCCGCCGTGACCGCAGCAACGGATATGTACTCAATCAACCCACTCACTCACTCACCAGCCATCTTTAAGCATCCGCAATTCCAGATGCTGCAACAGCATAATGGTCTTGCCATCGACAATCTCCCCACTCTGCACCATCGCCAGCGCCTGCTCAAACCCCAACTCCAGCACTTCAATATCCTCGCCCTCCTCCTCCAGCCCGCCCCCCGTACCAATCTGATCCGCCTGCGTATACTCACCGATAAAAAAGTGAATCCGCTCAGTCACCGAACCTGGACTCATAAACGCCGCATAGATTTTTTCCACATGACCGACGCGATACCCGGTCTCTTCCTCAGCCTCCAGGCGAATACGTTCTTCAGGACTGGCATTGTCCAGCAACCCGGCAGCCGTTTCGATCAAGTAGCCGGGGTAATCGTTGACAAACGTAGGCATGCGAAACTGCCGGATCAACAGCACCGTGCGCTGCCCACGGTTGTACAACAGGATGGTCGCGCCATTGCCCCGGTCATACACCTCACGAGTCTGGGCCTGCCAGCTGCCATCCTGGCGACGCAGGTCGAAGCTGTACTTTTTCAAGTTGTACCAGCTGTCTGAAAGGGTTTCTTCAGCGGTGATGCGAATAGGGCTGTTGTCCATGGTCGGGCCTTTGCTCATAGAAGCCGGGAGCATGTCGCGCCAGCAATACCAGCGTCAAGCGGCCTGCTTACGGATACAATCGCCACCCAAGAAGGATCGCCAGGTTCACGCCAATGATGCTGCACCTCCCGACGCTATTGATGGTAGCCATGTTCGTGTTCGGCCTCATGGGCCTGCTCACGGTACATGCCTGGAGTCGTGGCCGCGAACCGACCCTGGGCTATCTGGGCAGCATGCTGCTGCTCGCCGCCCTGGGCACCGGGCTGATTGTGGTGCGCGGCGTGGGCATGGACTTTGTCGCGCTGGTCATCGGCAACGTGGTGCTGCTGCTCAGCGCCGCCATGAACTGGACCGCCATGCGCACCTTCGTGCAACAAAAACCCAATGTACCGGGCATCCTCGCCGGCGCCGTCCTGTGGTTGCTGATGTGTTTGGTGCCGCCGTTCTATGGCTCGCTGTCGGCACGCGTCACCCTGTATTCACTATTGGCTGCCGGCTACGGCGTGCTGTCGGCGCTGGAGCTGTGGCGCAAGCGCAAAAGCCTGGAAGTGGCCTACGTGCCGGCCCTGGTGCTGACGTTGTGGCACACCGGTTTTTATGGCGTGCGCGCCTTTACCGACCCTGGCCTGCCGATCAACAGCGAACGGGCCTCGGAGAGTGAAAGCACGCCGTTTTTTGCATTCATGCTGTTTGAGTCGATGCTGTACGCCATCGGTATCGCCTACGTCACCTTGGCGATGGTCAAGGAGCGCGCCGAGTTGCGCTTCAAGGCCGCCGCCTTCAGTGACGCGCTGACCGGCATCGGCAACCGCCGCGCCTTTATGCTCAAGGGTGAACACCTGCTGCACCGCCATCAATGCGCGGCCCTGTTGCTTTGCGACCTTGACCACTTCAAACGCCTGAACGACAGCTTCGGCCATCCCATGGGCGACCAGGCGTTGATTGCCTTCAGCCAGGTGCTGCAGGACGCGTTACGCAACGAGGATGTGTTCGCACGCATTGGCGGCGAAGAGTTCGCCTGCCTGTTGGCAGGCAGCGATGAAACCGATGCGTTGGCAGTGGCCGAGCGAATCCGCCTGGCGTTTGCGCGGTTGGAGTTGCTGGCGCCGGGCTTTCTGAGCGTGAGTATCGGCATCGTCACCACCCAGGCAGCGGGCAGTGACTTATCGCATTTATTGTCCCAGGCCGACCAGGCGCTGTACCTGGCCAAGGCGCAGGGGCGTAATCGGGTTCAACTGGTCACGCCGGCCTGAGCCAGCGGCTGCTTGATGCGCGACCACGCGGCGGCGACTTCTTGCGCATTGGCCGCCTTGATGCGTGCGAGATTGCGCGGGTACTCCACGCCTGGGTTTTCGGTGAAGCGCGTGGCGGTGAATTGACCATTGCTGGCGCGCAGGATGTAGCCCGTGTCCTGACACTGCCCAGAGGCCAGGAACACTACGCCCGGCGTCACCCACTCTGGCTTGAGTTCATCCGGTTCGTCGGTCACGCCCCACATGCGCGTCTTGGCCACCGGCGAGATCGCGTTGACGTTGATGCCGGCCTCGGCGCCTTCATGGCTCAGTGCATTCATGATGCCCAATTGCGCCATCTTGCCGGCGCTGTAAGCCACCAGCCCGGTTTGCTCGTACTCCACGTACATGGCGCGGTCGGAGGTGGTCAGGATAATGCGCGGCGCCGCTGAGCGCAGCAGCTGCGGCCAGGCGTGCTTGCACAGCCAGAGCGGCGCGTAAAGGTTGATGTCCATGGTGCGCTGGAGGAACGCGGCGTCGAGGTCGGCGATGTTCTGGTAACCGACCCAACCGGCGTTATGGATCAGGATATCGAGCTGGCCGTAAGCCTCGATGGTGAAGCTGATCAGTTGTCGGCAACCCTCGTCCGTAGACAGGTCGCCGCCATGCCCGAGCACCGCCAGCCCTTCGGCCTGCAAGGCTGCGGCCGCCGCGTGCACCACCGATGCATCAGTGCCGACGCCTACCTTGTCGGCGCCGATATCGCTGATCACCACCCGCGCGCCACCTTGGGCCAGCGCCCGTGCATAACTGAGGCCCAGCCCGCGCGCGCCGCCGGTGATGATTGCCGTTTTGCCGGTGAAATCCATGTCTGTGCTCTCCTGTTCGGCTGCCCACCCTAACAACCCGAGCAGAGGTTGTTCAAGGCAGCAACACTTTGCAAGCAATCCCCCTCTACGGCCGTCGAATTAATGCCTGCCGGCCCACGCCATCTGGTAAAACGCCTGCTTCGCCTTTGTCCTGGAACCTTCATGTCCTCTCGTTTTCTGTCCCGCCTGGGCCTGCGCTGGGTTCCCCTGCTGTGCATGGCCATCCTGATTGTCGGCCTGCCGGTGGGCTGCGCCGTGCTGCAACACAAGGAGCGTGAGCTGGTGTTTCGCATCGAGCCGGGCACCGCCGGCTGGTACACCGGCCTGCCCAAGGCGGTGCAGGAATTCGATATCAAGCCGGCCAGTTTCAAATCGGGGCAGAATCTGCACGGCTGGTGGTACCCGGCCGGCCACAAGGATGCGCCGGCGATCCTCTACCTGCACGGCGTGCGCTGGAACCTTACCGGGCAGTTGTTTCGCATTGAACAGCTGCACGCGCTGGGCTTCTCGGTACTGGCCATCGACTATCGCGGGTTTGGCCAGAGCCACGGTGATTTGCCGTCGGAAACCAGTGTGTATGAGGACGCGCGCATTGCCTGGGAACGTTTCCAGATATTGCAGCCCGATCCCGGCAAACGCCTGATCTACGGGCATTCGCTGGGCGGCGCCGTGGCTATCGATCTCGCCGCTGAGCTGAGCAAACAAACGCCTGTGCCGGTGCGCGGGCTGGTGATCGAGTCCACCTTTACTTCCCTGGGGGATGCGGCCACCGCCGTGGCCAATACCTCATTGCCGGTGCGTTGGCTGCTGTCGCAGAAATTCGATTCCATCGACAAGATTGCCGACGTGCACATGCCGTTGCTGGTGGTGCACGGCCTGGCCGACCAGTACGTGCCACCGCGTTTCAGCCAGCAGTTGTTTGAAGCCGCCCAGGAGCCCAAGCGGTTGCTGCTCGTACCCGGCGCCACCCACAACAACAGCATGAGCCTGGCGGGTCGCAGTTATGGCCAGGCCCTGGAAAAACTCATGCAGGCGAAGATGCCAGCAACGACGCCAGCAACCATCGCCACGCACTCCACAGGTCGCGACGGCGAGTCGTAATAGCAGTTTTCGGCACTGGGTTCGCGCTTGGCTGTCAAGCGCCAACCCTGCCCATACTGGCCCAAAACAGAATCTGATCAAATATTAACCGAAGGTTAAATCGCCAACCCTGCCGGGCCTTCGCAAAGTTATCCACAGAGATACCCACGGTTTTCGTGGACAACTCTTTTTACTTTTTTACGATTTTTTTGCTCAGCAAACCCCTGTGGGAAAGCTACCCGGCAGCAAAATCTCGCGATTCACATCGCGTATATCGTTATAGCCACACAGTGCCATCGACACATCCAGCTCGCGGGCGATGATGTCAAGCGCCTTGGTCACACCGACTTCACCCAACGCGCCCAAACCATACAAATGCGCCCGGCCGATCATGGTGCCTTTGGCCCCCAATGCCATGGCCTTGAGCACGTCCTGGCCGGAGCGAATGCCGCCATCGAGCCACACTTCAATCTGCTCGCCCACAGCCTCTGCAATCGCCGCCAATTGGCTGATGCTCGACGGTGCGCCATCGAGCTGGCGCCCACCGTGGTTGCTCACCACCAGCGCATCCGCACCGCAATTGGCGGCCAGCCGCGCGTCTTCCACATCCAGGATGCCCTTGATAATCAGCTTGCCGCCCCAGCATTGCTTGATCCATTCCACATCGTCCCAGCTCAGGCGCGGGTCGAATTGCTGGCCGATCCAGGATGACAGCGAAGTGATATCGGCCACGCCTTTGACATGCCCGACAATATTGCCGAAGCCATGGCGCTTGGTGCCTAGCATGCCCGCCACCCAACGCGGCTTGGTCAGCATATTGAGGATATTCGGCACAGTCAGCTTGGGCGGCGCCGACAAGCCGTTGATCAAGTCTTTGTGGCGTTGGCCGAGGATCTGCAAATCCAGCGTCAGCACCAACGCGTCCACACCGGCAGCCTTGGCGCGCTCGATCAACTGCTGCATAAACGCGCGATCACGCATCACATACAACTGGAACCAGAACGGTTGGCCAACGTGGGCGGCGATGTCTTCCAGCGAACAAATGCTCATGGTCGACAAGGTATAACGCACGCCAAAAGCGGCAGCCGCGCGGGCGGTGAGGATCTCGCCATCGGCATGCTGCATGCCCGCCAGCCCAGTGGGCGCCAAAGCCACGGGCATGGCCATGTCCTGGCCGATCATGCTGGCGCGGATTGAACGCTCATCGATATTGCGCGCCACCCGCTGACGAAATTGGATGCGGGCAAAATCGCTTTCATTTGCCCGGTAAGTGCTTTCAGTCCAGGAGCCGGAGTCGGCGTAATCGTAGAACATCCGTGGGACACGTTTTTGCGCGAGCCTGCGTAAATCTTCGATGGTTGTGATCAACGGCATCTAGGTCACCTCTCCCTGAACTGAGCCTGGAGAGTAACCGCCCATCGGCTTGGTAACCAGCCATTGCGTTTGCGTGGACGGGTGATTAATCTTGCATAAACACGCAGAAAGACGCACAAACATGCATAACACACATCAAGCTATCGACCTGCCTTCGTTGCGCAAACAGAAGATTTTGCTGCTGCTGGAGCGCGACGGCAAAGTCACTGCGTCAGAATTGGTCGAGCACTTCGCCGTGTCCCAGGACACCATCCGCCGCGACCTCGGCGAACTCGCCGCCGCCGGGCTGCTGCAACGCGTACACGGCGGCGCCCTGCCCCGACCCAAAGACACCGGCAAGGATTTTTTCACCCGCGTCGGCGAGACCAACGAAGCCAAGCGCCACCTCGCGCAACTCGCGGCGGACCGCGTAGAAGACGGCCAGATTGTGCTGTTCGATTCGGGCTCAACCACGCTGCGTATTGCCCAGTCATTGCCGCACGCCATTCGCCTGACGGTGGTCACGCCGTCACCGATGATTGCCATCGCCTTGGCGGACCACCCAAATGTCAAAGTGATTTTGGCCGGTGGCCAGATCAACCCGGCGACCCTCTCCACCAGCGGCCACGAAGCTGTACGCCTGATTCAGAGCATCCAGGCAGACCTGTTGTTTACCGGTGTCTGTGCATTGCACCCGCAAGTGGGCATCACTTCGCTGCACTTCGATGAAGTAACGGTCAAACAAGCCCTGCTCGACAGCGCCTCCCACGTGGTGGCCGTGACCATGGCCGACAAGCTCGGCGCGGTAGAACCCTTTGTGGTGGCGCCGTGCAACCGTATTCATACGCTGATCACCGAGTGGCATGTGCCGAGTGTCGAGGCGTATGAGCAACTAGGCCTGGAAGTGCTGCGGGTAGAGGTCGAGTAGCAACAAGCCATCGGTCACGGCGTGATTGAATCAGCAGGCAGCCCAGTTGCTCCCCCAAGTTCAAGCACTGTTCAAGGAACTCATCCAGTACCGTCTCGCAGAGCTGCAAGCGCAGTTCATGGGTGATGCCCTGGGCGCCTTGACCGAAAACCGAACGCCAGCAAAGTCCGGCCAGTGTGCGCGCGGCAGACTCCAGCCGGCACAGCGCACGAATAGCGGTGCCATCAAAACAGAACCTTGGCCGCGTCACGCATGAAAATCTCGATGGTTTTTGGCCCCACGCCGTCGAATTCGGCCAGGCGTTTTTCGAAGGCCTCACGGTTTTCGCTGGCGCTGCGCATGTGGCTGATCTTGCCCGCGTACTCGGCATTCAACTTAGCGCTGAGGTCCAGCAAACGCTGCGCTGTGCTTTCGTCGTAACGCACGTAATGGGCACGCCCGAGCATCGAAACCAGCTCACGCGACGTGCAATGTTGCAACTTGCGTGCAGTGTCGCGGCCCTCTTGCTCCACGATCACCTTGTAAGCCTGCGCCGCGATGGGCGCCTGAATACGCTTGCCCATCAGGAAGCTGGCGATAAACCACTTGAACAGGCTGGCATCATCGTCGGGCGCAAGCTCAATGCCCAGTTCAGACGCCGTGATCGAACGGGCCATGCTCAGTGGCCCAGCTTGCGCTCGGCCTTGGCGGCCTGCTCGTTGATGGCGTCAGTCTGGCGTTCGGTGTCCTTGATCGACGTGGGCGTCAACACTTTGTCCACGGCTTTGGTCTTCGGGTTGGGCTGTTCCAGCGTCTGCCCCTTGGCAGGTTGTTGACGGCCTTTCTGGGCATCTTCAGAGCTGATGGGTTCCGGGGTTTTGTCGACAGTCTTGGGATCGGTCATGGTGAGTCTCCAGGCAATAGAAGGCCCGCAAAAAGCAGCAGGCGTCTATGCAGCAGAGGCCAGCGATTTTCGATAGTTCAGGATTTTTGCAGGTCGGCCCTCCTCGAAAATTACCCAAGAAAAAAGTCCAAATTAATTTAAACCTTTGCCGCCCACGCTCGATCCACTCTCCCACACCGCATGATTAATCCATCCAGCAGGAGAGACTCGACCATGAGCTCACAACTCAACGGCAAGAACATCCTCATCATCACCTCCAACACCGGCATCGAGCGCGACGAGCTGCTCAAGCCTCTGCAAACATTGCGTGGCTATGGTGCGACGGTGACGCATGGCTCCAGCAAAGGCGGCACCGTGCAGACGTTCGTCGGCGACACCGAGAAGGACCAGACCGTGGAATCCGAGGTCAAGCTGTCGCAGGTGCTGAGCAGTGACTTCGACGCGCTGGTGATTCCCGGTGGCACCGTGAATGCCGACACCCTGCGTCAGGACGCGGCCGCATTGAAGCTGATCAACGACTTCGTCAAAGCCGGCAAAACCGTCGCCGCCATCTGCCACGGGCCATGGGCGCTGATCGATGCCGGCGTGATCGAAGGCAAGACGCTCACCGCATACAAGAGCGTGCGCATCGACCTTGAAAACGCCGGCGCTGCAGGCGTGGTAGATGCCCAGGTCAAGGAGTGCAAGGCCAATGGCTGGACCTTGATCACCTCGCGCACACCGGATGACCTGCCGGCATTCAACGAAGCGATTGCCAAGGCGGTCGCGGGATAACGGGCAGGCTTGAACGCAAACAGGCGCCCGGGGGCGCCTGTTTGCTGTGTGGCTTGTGTTCAGCGTTTACGGTGCTATTTATGGTGCTGGTTATTTACGGTGCTATTTATTTACGGTGCTGGGCCATCTCACGTTTTGGCCCGAACATGGCCCAGGCAATCAGCCCGAACAACGGCACAAAAATCAGAATGATCAACCACAACCCCTTGGTCTCCCAGCCGCCGGTGCTGCGCAACACGATGTTGATCGCCCACAATTCCAACGCCAGCAAAATCACCGCCAGCACGATCCAGATATAGTCTATTTGCATGCATCACCTCCTGAGGTCGTATGCATTAGGTCAAGGGATCGGCGTGAGGGTTCATTAAAAATGTCGGTTCATGGCCTTTCGTCGTGGCGGCGAAAAAAATCAAAACTTTGCCGGATCCCCTGCACTCCCAATTAATGCCTCCCTTCGGATTCAGAGCAAGGGCAGCTTTTGACAGGTGAAGCATGGAAAAGGATTCTCGTCATGAAGACCGGTATTTCCTGCAAGATCGTGTTAGTGATTTGCCTGACCGGGTGCTTGGCACCCCCCGCCTACGCAGCCTTCGGTGATGCCGTACCCGGTTCGGCCCTGCCTCCGGGCACCTACCCCAGCAGCCCGTCGGACAGCAACAAAAAAGCTGAAACGCCGCCGAAGGAAAAGACCTCCTCCAGCGGCACGTCAACCCAGCAGCAAGGCGGGAAGAAGACCCAGAAAAAAGCCCCAAAAAAAGGCCGTTGACCTAGCGCCATAACCGGCGGGCGCCTCCCGTCATGCGTCGCAACACCTGCGGATTGCCGCGCAGAGAATGCACGATCACCATGCCGATATGACCGACGATCAACACCAGCATTGTCCAGCCCAGCAAGCTATGAAAATTGCGCCCCAGGTCAATCATCCACTGGATTTTATCGCCCTCGAAACCCGCCATTATCGGCAGGCCAAACGCCGAAAACTCACGACCGGAGCCGTACTGGCGTACCAGCCCGATAACAGGGATAAGGAACATCAGCGCATACAGCACAGCATGCCCGACAGCAGCCGCACGGTTGAAACTCGGCGGGCGGTTGTGCCGGTTCAGCAGGTTCCAGCCGGCTCGCAGCATCAGCAGCACCAGCAAAAGCAGGCCCGCCGACTTGTGATACGGCCATAGCCACTTGTCCAGCGCAGAATCGGAGGACAGGAAGTGGACAACCGCCGAGCAATAACTCCAGGCAAACACAATTGCCATCAACCAATGCAAGGCCCGACTGACCGGGTCGTAGCGGTCGCTCGCGCAGAAGGAATGGGGCATCTCATCAGAAGTTTTCGTCATCTCAGCCTCTTATTAGTCTGTGCATTACAAAGACCGTGAAGATGGCATTCCCGGCAAAAAAATAGAATTGATGAGGATGCCCGCACGAAACATCAGGCCGTTTCCTACGAGATAATGGGACGCTCTTGTAGGCGGCGCGGTCAGCCCGTAAGAAAGAGCGAGGGCTGCTGCGCAGCCCAACGCAGGGCAAGCCTGTTCGCCACAGTGACGGTGATCGTTCTGGAGCCACAGTGTCACCCAATGGGTTCGCCAGAACCTCAAGGCACCGGCAACCAGCCGCGGAAACCGTTTTTAGCCAGCGGGCACCAGGCAAAGTCGCCTGCCGGGTCCGGCAGTATTTGATGCTCAACGCCCGCCAAGGCGCTGCCCTTCCAGTCGAACACCCTTGCGTCTCGCCAGGCCAGGACCACGCCCTGGGCCTGGCTTTCATCGGCATTGATCCAGCGTGCTGCCGCGGCCGCCATAAAGGCTTCGATCGGCTCCTCATCGATGCGCGTCCGATACGAGGACGCCAACAGCCAGCGGCACACATTCAGGTGATAGGTCCAATCCTGGGCGACCTGGTTGCGATAGGCCCAGGTCATAAAGCTGCGGAACAAGTTCAAGCCCTCCGGCGGGTCGAGCTTGAGCAGCGCCGGGCAGATATCGAACAAGGTGTGCCAATACGGCAACAGGCGTGCATCCAGGTGCACGAAGCAGCGCGAATTGCTCGGGTATTCGGGGCGCAAGGGTTCCGCGCGCAAACGCCGGGATGCCTTGCTGACCAGGCGGCTGGCGCCTGCTGGCAAAGGTGGGTTCATGAAACGCACTCACAGTCGTGACGATAGAACGCCTCCTGATCACAGGAAGCCCAAGGCACACGTCAGAAAGTGGGGGAAGCGCGAGGGTTGGCCGACGGCCAGCAATAGCGTGGCGGTGCCTTGTTGCGCCGTTCATGGGCCGGGCGCGGGGTTTGCCCAAGGCCGAGCAGCCAGGCCAGGCCGATCATGAACACGATGGCCACGGTCACGGCCGCGCACACCGGGCAGGCAAAGTAGTTCGAGATGTTGCTGGAGGCCGTGTTTCCTGACCCTTTGTCGGAAAGCGGCGCCTGGCTGCCGTCCGCCGAACAGAACGCCCCGCCGATACCATTGAGCTGCAGGCCCATCATCTGCCCATGCCCCAAACCGCAGACGAACAGGTTCATCAGCACGCAGAAGTACAGGGCCCAGGCGATCAGTGAACGGTCGGGGTGGCTCAATTTCATGGCGGCGACTCTACCACCGAAGCCGCAAAAGGATGAAGCGCCACGCGCCCCTGTGGCAGAACGTCGCAGATTACGTGGGCTGGCCGGGGTTGGTAGACTGTGCGCCCGCATCATTACTCCTTTTCAAAGCCTGAACTGTAGATCCAGAGCAATGCAGGCGTTTCACAGGATGCACAGTTGATGAGTACGTTATTCACCCGCCGCAAAGTGCTGACCGGTATGGGCCTGCTGGGCCTGGGCAGCCTGCTGGGCGGCTGTGACTACAGCCCCAAGCTGAACTTCAAGTACGGCAAGGACCTCAGTGACAAGATCATGGGCCGCACCTTCAAGCTCAAGAACACCGACGGCGAAACCGTCACCCTGAGTTCGTACCGTGGCCTGATGCCGGTGGTGTTCTTCGGCTTCACCCAATGCCCGGCCGTGTGCCCCACCACCCTGGCCCGTGCCGCCCAGGCCAAGAAGCTGATGGGCCGCGATGGCAAGATCATGCAAGTGGTGTTTATCACCCTCGACCCCGAGCGCGACACACCCGAATTGCTCGACCGCTACGTCAAGGCCTTCGACCCCAGCTTCGAAGCGCTGTATGGCACCCCGGAAGAAATCGCCGTGGCCGCCAAGGAGTTCGGAATCTTTTATGAAAAGATCCCGGCCGGAGACACCTACACCCTGTCCCACACCTCCACCAGTTTCGTGTTCGACACCCGCGGCAATCTGCGCCTGGGCCTGTCGGCATCCCTTACCGCTAAAGAGTGCGCAGAAGACCTGCTCACCGTCATGGAGGTCTGCTAATGACTGCCGTTCAAACCCTCAAGCGCCTGACATTCGGCCTCACCTTGCTGGGCCTCGCGGCGCACGCCAGCGCCCAGGTTCAGGTCAGCGATGCATGGGTACGCGCGACCGTGGCGGGCCAGACCTCCAGCGGCGCGTTCATGACCGTCACCGCCGACAGCGACAGCAAATTGCTCAGCGTGAAGTCGCCTGTGGCCAAGGACGTGCAGATTCATGAGATGAGCATGAAGGACGACGTGATGCGCATGGGCCCGGTGGATTCGGTGGCCCTGCCTGCCGGCAAAGCGGTCAAGCTCGACCCGGAGGGCTACCACGTGATGCTCATGGGCCTCACCGGCCAGATCAAGCAAGGCGACCAGGTGCCGTTGACCTTGACCGTGGAAAACGCCAAGGGTGAGAAGCAGACCGTTGAAGTAACAGCCCCTGCCCGCGCGCTGACCGATATGGGTGACATGGACCACAGCAAGATGCACTGAAAACCGCTGATGAAGGTGGGAGCTGGCTTGTCGAATCGTCGCACCGCTGCGATGGCATCAACTCGGTGTGCCTGATGTACCGAGGTGTCTGCATCGCAGGCAAGCCAGCTCCCACAGAAAAGCAGTTCGCGGCGCACACAAATGTGCTTTTGATCTTAATCTGGCAAGTGCTATCAGCCATATCCAAAACCTCTGCCATCAACACTTTCTATATATTTTCAATCTACCCGCACACCCGCTAGCCTGATTGCGCCGCAACGACGGCCCATAATTCCAACAATAAATCAGGTGTCCCCGTGAACAACACATCCCCCCAACGTGCTGTGAAAAGCCTGCTTTCCCTTGCCGTGGCCTTTGCCCTGTTCAACAGCCTAAGCGCCTATGCCGCCAACACCGGCGAGCTGCCCTGCACCACCACCGAACAATGCGCGGCCCAAGCGGCCAAGGTCGGCGCCACGCCCGACAGTTCCCAAACCGAACACAAGGCCAAGGGCGACCCCACCCAAACCCAATTCGCCTGGCTCAACCGCATCAACAAAGCCTCGATCGTGATGCTCACCGAAGCAGGCATCGTCAAGCCCGAGATGGGCCAGAAGATCGCCCGCGGTGTGCGCTACGCCATCGCCCAGGCCGAGCAGCCCGGCGGCACGCGCCCCAGTGATGTGCTGCAACTGGAAAAAATCATGACCGACAAGATCGGTCCCGAAGCCTCCTTGATCCACTCCGGCCGCAGCCGCCAGGACATGCTTGCCACCTACCGCCTGGCCGCCCTGCGCAGCCAGGTGCTGGCCTACAGCGAAGCGCTCAACGCCACACGCCAACGGCTGCTGAACATCGCCGACAAAAACGTCGACACCCTGGTGCCCGCCTACACCAACGGCGTGCAGGCCATGCCCATCAGCTATGCGCATTACCTGCTGGCCTTTGAAGCCGCGTTCGACCGCGATGGCCAGCGTATCCGCGAGCTGTACACACGCCTCAACCAGAGCCCGATGGGCACCGCCGTGCTGGCGAACTCGGCGTATCCGCTGAACCGTGAGCGCCTGGCCGAGCTGCTGGGCTTTGATGGCGTGCGCGAGAACTCGCTGGATTCCAGCCAGGTCTCGACCTATGACATTCCCATCGAAGCGGCCAATATGGCGTCATCGTCCGCCATCCGTGTGGGCGCGATGATTGGCGATATCCACACCCAGTATCATCAGATTCGCCCCTGGCTGTTGCTCGATGAGGAAGCCACCTACACCAGCAGCGCCATGCCGCAAAAACGCAACCCGGGCTTGCTGATGCGCGCGCGTGAGAGTGCCTCTGACGTGGTGGGTCTGGCCCAGGCCGTCACCTTGCGCGCGCATAACGTCACCACCGGCATGACCGACTACAAGTTCGCCTTCGACTCGCTGGGCGTGTTCCGCTCGACCCAGGAGATGTTCCACAGCCTCGACGCGGTGCTCGACGCGCTGCAGATCAACCCGCAGCGCGCGCTCGAAGAACTGGAGTCGGAATGGACCACCTCGATGGAACTGGCCGACACGCTGGAGCGCCAGTACAAAGTGCCGTTTCGCATCGGCCACAGCTTTGCCTCGCTGATCGTCACCGAAGCGCGCAGCAACGGCACCACGCCGAAGACCTTCGCCTATGCCGACGCGCAGAAACTGTATAGCCAGGCGGCGGACAAGTACAAATGGACGCCCAATACCCTGCCGCTCGATGAAGCAGGTTTTAGAGCGGCGCTGTCGCCCACCAACATGGTCCAGACCCGCAAAGGCACCGGCGGCCCGCAGCCACAGGAGGTCAAGCGCATGCTGGTGGAGGCGCGCAAGACGCTGCAGGCTGATCAGCAGTGGCTCAAGGCGCGGCATGAAAAGCTCAAAGGCGCCGAAACCCATCTCGACCAGGCCTTCGACAAGCTGGCCGACAGCAAACTCTGAACGGATTGTGGTGGTCGCAGGCTTTGGGCATATTGACGGCCGGGCCGCTTGCGGCCGCCCACCACTGCGTCTTGTCACGGGATAGGCCACCATGGAACTTCGCCATTTACGCTATTTCATCATGGTGGCCGAAGAACGACATTTCACCCGTGCCGCCGCACGCCTGAACATCCAACAACCGCCCCTGAGCCAGCAGATTCGTGCCCTGGAGCAGGAGCTGGGGTTCGATCTGTTCAAGCGCCACCCCAAGGGCGTGGACCTGACGGCCGGTGGCCTGGTGTTTCTTGAAGAAGCCCAAGCCATTTTGGCGCGTGTTGAGCATGGCGCACTCAAGGCCTCCCGCGTGGCCCAGGGTATCGAGGGCACCCTGGCCATCGGTTTCACCAGCTCGGCCGCCGCTCACGCGCTGATCCCACGCATCATCCGCGCCTACCGCGAGCACTACCCGGCGGTAGAGCTGTCGATCAATGAAGGCAGCGCCCGGGAATTGACCGAAGACGCCATCGAAAAACGCATCGACGTCGGCATCCTGCGCGCCCCGGTCAGCACCCATCAAAGCCTGAGCTTCCACCGCTTGCTCAACGAAGAAATGCTGTTGGTCCTGCCCACCGGCCACCCGTTGCTGGACGCCGCCGGCAGCGCCATCCCCATTGGCGCACTCAAGGACGAACGCTTTATTCTGGTACGCCGCCCTGGCGCGCCGGGCATGTACGCCAACTTGATCACCGCCTGCCAGAACGCCGGTTTCGAACCCAGGATTGCCTTTGAAGTGGAACGCATGCTGACCAACGTCAGCCTGGTGGCGGCTGGTGAAGGCATCTCCGTGGTGCCGGCGTCGATGCGCGATGTACACCGTGACAGCGTGGTGTATTGCCGAATCAAAGACGCCAGGCCCAAGCTGCTGGCGCCGATTACGCTGGTGCGGCGCGCGTTTAATCCGTCGGCGCCGTTGCAGAATTTTATTGGGCTGGCGCGGGAGTTGGGGGCGGTGTATCGCAAAGGCTGAGACCCTTCACCCTCGGTTGCGTCATCAAATGAAACCCCTCGCTGAGCAATTCGACCGTGGCACGGATGCTTTCGGTCTGGCGCGGCACCGCGAACAACCCATAGTTGACGCTCAATGCGGCATTGCCAGCGGGCGCCAGCGCAATCACGCGCATGGTGTGCGGGTTGATATTGTCGGCAGGCAACAGGGCAACGCCCAAACCGTTTTCGACAGCCGCGCTGATCACACCGACGTTCGGGCTGGTGACGGTCACGCGAAAGTCGCGACCGGCCGCCAGTAATGCGTCGAACATCAAGCGTCGCCACGCGCAAGGCTCGGCGTACACGATCACGTCCAGAGGCAGCGCCGGATCGACTTCATCGTCAATCGCGCACACCCAATAAAGCGGCACATTCCAGGTGCGCACCGGGTCGGCGGCGAATACCGAGCTGACTCCGATGGCCACATCCAACAGGCCGTCGTGCCAGCGCTGCGCTAACGCATCGCCGTGGTCCACGGTGATTTCCATGTGCATATGCGGGCAGGTGCGGCGCAAACGGCCCAGCGCCGCCGGCAAGGTGGTGACCGCCACGTCTTCGGACAAGCCCACGCGCACAGTGCCCATCACCGTACGCTCCTTCAGGCGTGTGGCGACCGTTTCACCCAGGGCCAGGATGCGTGTGGCGTAGCTGAGCAACAACTCACCCTCGGTGGTGGGCACCACGCCACGCCCAGTTCGGCGCAGCAGGCGTTGCCCAAGCAGCTCCTCCAGACGGCGAATCTGCGCACTCAGGGCCGATTGCGCCCTGCCCGCCTGCTGGGCGGCGCCACTGAGGCTGCCGTGGTGGCACACCGCAACGAAAGTGCGCAGTAAATACGGTTCGAAGGCATCGGATATCATGTTTGGCATAACTCTGAATCAACTGTTATGAGCCTACCTTGATAGCTTGCCCATGGCTACGCTGCTCAGCCTGTTCAATCAGTGAGTAATACGCCATGAACCACACCGAAAACACACGCATCGTTTTGGCCGCACGCCCCGACGGGCGCCCGACAACCAGCGACTTCCGCCTGGAACACTCACCGGTCCCCGAACCCGCCGACGGCGAAGTGTTGCTGGAAAACCTCTACCTGTCCCTCGACCCCTATATGCGCTGGCGCATGAGCGCGGCCAAATCCTATGCCGAGCCGGTGGGCATTGGCGAAGTGATGGTGGGTGGCACCGTCGCGCGCATCAAACAGTCGCGTCACAGCGATTGGCACGAAGGCGATACAGTGCTGGCCTACGCCGGTTGGCAGCGTTTTGCCTTATCCAACGGCCAGGATTTGCGCCGCCTCGACCCCAGCATCGCCCATCCCACCACTGCTCTCGGTGTACTCGGCATGCCGGGATTTACCGCCTACGCCGGGCTGCTGAATATCGGTAAGCCAAAACCGGGCGATACCGTCGTGGTGGCAGCGGCCAGTGGCGCAGTCGGCTCGGTGGTCGGCCAGATCGCTCGGCTGCAGGGTGCCCGCGCCGTGGGGATCGCCGGCGGCGCCGACAAGTGTGCTTTCGTGAAGGATGAACTGGGCTTTGATGCTGTCATCGACCACCGCGCCCCGGACTTTGCCGAGCAACTGGCCAAGGCCTGCCCGGACGGCATTGATGTGTACTTCGAAAACGTCGCCGGGCCGGTGTGGGACGCGGTACGCCCACTGCTCAATAACTTCGCGCGGATTCCGGTGTGCGGGTTGATCGCCCACTACAACGACGGCGCCATCCAGCACGCACAGGCCGACCGATTGCCGGCGACGATGCATGACATCCTCGCCAAGAGCCTGACGGTGCGCGGGTTTATCCAGACCGAATTTGTCGACCAACAACAAGACAGGTTCTTGCAGGAAGCTGCGCAGTGGATCGCCGAGGGCAAACTGAAATTTCGCGAAGACATCATCGACGGTCTGGCCCAGGCACCTGAAGCGTTTATCGGGCTGCTGGAGGGGCGTAATTTCGGCAAGCTGATCGTGCGCCTCAATCCACAATAAACAGCTTCGCACCACTGTGGGTGGATGAGCGATGGCCTTCCATGTCATTGCCCACCTGGTAACTCATCCCGGCCGTCAGCGTGAACTGGCGGCCGTCTTCCAATTCGGTGTGCAATTCCCCTTCCAGGCACAGCAGAATATGCCCGCGCCAGCACCAGTGATCGGCCAGATAGCCAGGGGTGTACTCGACCATGCGCACGCGGGTGGTGCCGAAGTGGCAGGTACGCCACAGGGCATTGCCGGTAATGCCCGGGTGAAGTTCCGGCTCGACGGTGGACCAGTCGGTGGTGCCAAACGGGACAGCGGTCAGTTCCATGGGGGGCTCGGTCGTCAGTTAACGTGGCACGACACTATCCGCCTGGCACACGCAGCGACAGACACAGATCACCAGCTTTTGTGAGATACAGCCGCCCACGCTTGTTATCCTGCCCACCCTGCCCTCATGGACGCGTGCTTATGCAGATCGACCCCGCTTTCATCCTTCATGAAACCGAGCACTGGCGGCTCAACCATCATCTGGCGTCAAAGCTGCCGGGCTACCTGATGCTGGGCGCCAAAGCGCCGATCGACTCCCTGGCTGCTATACCCGAGGCCGCGTTGGCTGAACTGGGTGGCCTGCTCGCTAAAACCCAACGGGTGATGGAGGCACAGCTGCAACCGAAATGGCTGTATATCAGCCGCTACGGACACATGCCGGGCTTGCCGCTGCACTTTCACTTCATCCCGGTGTATGACTGGGTGGAGCAGGCGTTTTGGCGGGATGAGCGCTATCGGGTGCTGCAAGGTTTTGGCTCAAAGGAACAAGGGCTGACCGATGGGGCTGAGCTGACGCTGTTCGTATGGCGCGAATTTGGCGAGAGCCTTACACCGCCACCCGTCCAAGGTCCCACCGTGGAACAGGTTATTCAAACACTGTGCACAGCCTTCGGCGCCGAATGAAATCAACGATGGGAGCTGTCGAGCCGCGGCGAGGCTGCGAAGGCGGCGGCACTGGCGACATATAAGTAGCCTGACCCACCGCTTTCGCAGCCTCGCTAAAGCTCGACAGCTCCCACAGGGGATTGGCTGTGTTGGTTAGATCTCAGTTCGCAGGGCCATCGCGCCATACACAACCCCCCCAGCAACAAAGATCCAATGTGGGAGCTGTCGAGCCCCGGCGAGGCTGCGAAGGCGGCGGCACTGGCGAAATATTAGCTGCCTGACCCACCGCTTTCGCAGCCTCGCTAAAGCTCGACAGCTCCCACAGGGGATTGGCTGTGTTGGTTAGATCTCAGTTCGCAGGGCCATCGCGCCATACACCCCCCCCAGCAACAAAGATCCAATGTGGGAGCTGTCGAGCCCCGGCGAGGCTGCGAAGGCGGCGGCACAGGCGACATATAAGTAGCCTGACCCACCGCTTTCGCAGCCTCGCTAAAGCTCGACAGCTCCCACAGGGGATCAGCTTTGATGCTGAGGTTTCGGTTCGCAGGGCCATCGCGGCAGGCACAATTCCCCCCAGCGACAAAGCTCAAAGGTGGCAAGAGTCAAAGCCGTTTTACCATTGGGATACACGCCAACGCCAACCCCGAAGGCGAGTGATACACCGCCTGCTCCTCACCCACATACCCGCAGGCCCGGTAGAAACTCGCCGCATTCAACGTCGCGTCCAGCACGACCTCTTCAATCGCCAGTTCCCGCGCGAGCTTTTCCAGGTGATCCAGCATGGTCTTGCCGTAACCTCGGCCAGTAAACGCCGGCAGCACAAACAGGGCGCCCACTTCGTTGTTGTCCAGATCGAGCATGCCGGTGGCGACCGGTACGTCATTGACCCAGCCCAGGTAAAACGGCTTGTCCATCAGTGTGTCGTAACCGTCTTCGGCGCTGCCGCGTGTCCACAGCGCCATTTGCTCAGCGGTGTAGGCGCCGATGCATTGGCTGCGGATGGCCAACAGACGAATGTCGAACGCCGCCTGGGCGTCCGCTTGGGTGGCGCGTTTGATCGCTAGCATTGCTCTCTCCATCCATGACCTCACCGTGCCATTAGCACACTTGTGCTAATCGACCCCTTTACCCGGCGGCGCTATATTCCTCGGCACTTCCAACGCTCCCCCCGGCACCGCACACCTGTTGCGCGAGGGTGCATTGCGCGTTGGAAAAACCAAAACAATCCCAAGGAAGAAGCATCATGAACCTGCACGCTCCCGTTACCCGTCTCACCCTGCTCGGCGCCCTGATCATCGGTGTCGCCGGTTGCAGCAACGTCAAGCCCAGCGAAGACCATCTCAAGACGCTGTCGGAAACCAACCTCGGTGAACCGGTCAAGCGTATCTCCAATGTACGCAGCGACTCCATGACCACCTACTACATCGCCAGCGCCGCCTCCGGCGATTACAACTGCTCAGTGCCCAGCGGTGCCAGCGGTGGCATGTTTGCCGTGGCCAGCTTTGGCCTGATGAAGCCTGCCGCCTACTGCCAGCCCAAGGGCGCTCGGGGCAATGGCCTGACGCCGTTTAACCAGTAACGCCCGATTGGCTGAGGTCACGCAGCGTGCCGCGCAGTTCTGCAGGCCGCACCGGTTTGGACAGAATCGCGATCTGGCGGTCGTGCAAGGCCGCCTGGATTTTCTCCACGTCGTGGCCGGTGAGGATCAGCGCCGGCACCGCCCAGCCGCGTTGCTCGCGCAGGGCGTCGATGCATTCGATGCCGGTGGCGTGGTTGCCCAGGTCGTAGTCGGCGACGATGATGTCGCAGTCGCTGGCCAGGCCTTGCCCGCTGGATTCGGCCTGCACCTCGCAGCCCCAGCGCTCCAGCAAGGCCTGGGTGGCCAGCAGCACGTTGTGGTCATCTTCCACCAGGCAGACTTTCAAACCCGTCAGCAGGCCGGCCTGGCGCGCGTCGTCGCGCGCAGCCGGTTGGCGTGGCACCGTCGCCAATGCCAGGCCATGCAAGCTCACAGAGGTGCCATGGCCCACCCGTGATCGCAGGCTCACCTGCACCCCCATCAATTGCCCCAGGCGCTTGACGATGGACAGCCCCAGGCCCACGCCTTCGACGTCCTTGTCGCGCAGTTGGCGGACCCGATAAAACTCTTCGAAGACCTTCACCTGATGCTCCTCGGCAATACCGCGCCCCTGGTCATGCACCTCCACCGACAAGCCGCCGTCGCGCACGCGCACGCCGATCAGCACGGGCCGCTGTGCGCCGTATTTAAAGCAATTGGAGAGCAGGTTCTGCACCATCGTCGCCAGCATCGCGGGGTCGACCTGCACCCAATGCGCACACGGGCGCAGGCGCAGTTGCACCCCGGCCCAATGCGCCGCTTCGGCGTGTTGGCGCACCAGGTCGGCGAGGAATTCGCCCAAGTGAATCACCTGGTACTTGGGCAACAGCCTGCCGTTGTCGAGGGTGTAAAGGTCGAGAATCGAACGGAACAGCTGCGACACGTTGAGCAGCGAGCGGTCGATATTGTCCACCAAGCGCTGCTCAGCCTCGCCCAACTGCGCTTCACGCAAACAGGCGGTGAACAGGCCGATGGAGTGAATAGGCTGGCGCAGATCGTGGCTGGCCTGAGCCAGGAAACGCGATTTTTCCAGGTTAGCGGCGATGGCTTCTTCGGAAGCCTTGCGCGTGCGCTCAAGCAAAATATGCGCGTACACCGGGATCACTGTGCTGGTGATCATCAGCATCAGCACCATGAACGGCTGCGCCTGCCACAGTGGCGTCAGCCGGTACACGATCAGCAGCGCGAGCAAGGCCAGGCCGGTGGCAATCGCCAGGTAGCGCGAGCCGTAGCGCATGCCGTTGCCCAGGTTGACCCACACCATCACCGCATACAGTGGCAATGCCGGTTCGCCGCCCACCACCAGCCCGAACGAGGTGCCGGTGTAGTCATGGATCATGCCGAATATCCGCCGCGCCGGGTAATGCCCTGGCCAGCGCGCAATCACCTGGCGCAACGCGATGGAGACCAGCAGGAACGCGACGATATACAGGATCACCGGCAAGTAGGTGTCAACCGACTGGCCCGGCAAAAAGCCCAGCGCGCCGATGTAGACAATGGCGATGGCGGCCACCACGATGCGCAGGTTGGCCTGGTCGAGTTCGGAATTGGTCTCATGACTCATGGGGGACGTCCTTGTGCGGCATTCGGTCTATCCTTTGCGCGCCAGAGGCGTCCCTGTGGCGCGGTGCTAAAGTAGCATGCCAATGCACACCCATGCCCCAGGAAGGAGCACGCCATGACCGGCCGAATCATCATAGCCGACGACCACCCAATGTTTCGCGAAGGCATGTTGCGCACCGTGCAGCGCCTGTTGCCCGAGGCCGTGGTGCAAGAGGCCGGCGACCTCGATGCGGTGCAGGCGCTGATCCACGAGGGTGGCGACATCGACACGCTGATCCTCGACCTGCGCTTCCCGGGCCTTACCTGCATGAGCCAACTGGCCGACCTGCGCCAGCAACTGCGGCGCACCACCTTGATCGTGGTGTCGATGGTCGATGACCCGGCGCTGATCGACCAGGTCATGGCCCTGGGCGCCGATGGCTTTATCGGCAAGAACATCAGCCCCGATGAAATCGGCCAGGCCCTGTTGGCGATCCGCGAAGGCGAAGTGCTGGTCAAGTTTTCTCCCTCCGGCCTGCTGCCGCTGGGCACCCACAGCCTCACCGCGCGCCAGCAGGAAGTGCTGCGCCTGATCGCCCAAGGCAAGACCAACAAGGAAATCGCCAAGGCCCTGGCGATCTCGCCGTTCACCGTGCGCATCCATGTGTCGTCGCTGCTGCGCAGTTTGAAAGTGCCCTCGCGCGCCGCGGCGGCGGTCAAGTATTCCGGGGAGTTCTAGGCGTTTTCATGGCCTGGGCGATGCCCTGGCGGCGGTAGTCCGGCAGCACCAGCAGGTGTTGCAGGAAGCTGCGCCGGCCACGCACCCATGAATACACGACCGGCTGACCGCTTCGGCTATCGCAGCGCAAACCAGGTGGTTTTCAGCTGCGTGTACTTGTCGAATGAGTGCAGCGACAGGTCACGCCCGAACCCGGACTGCTTGCCACCCCCGAACGGCACCGCGACATCCAGGGCGTCGACAGTGTTGACCGACACGGTGCCGACATTCAACGCTCGCGCCACCCGATGCGCGCGATTGAGGCCATCACTCCAGACCGAGGCCGCCAGCCCGTAGACGCTGTCATTGGCTTGCTGTATCGCTTGCTCCTCAGTGTCAAAGGCGCTGATCGCCAACACCGGGCCAAACACTTCATCGCGCGCGAGCTGCATGTCGCCGGTCACCTCAGCAAAAATCGTCGGCTGGATGAAGTTGGAGGAGCCATTCATGCTCACTTGCTCGCCACCCGCCAGCAGCTTGGCGCCCTCGCCCTGGGCCTGATTGATCGCCCTCATGATGCGGGCGGTTTGCTCACTGTCGACAATGGCACCGGCAGCGCTGCCAGGGTCCAGCGGATCACCCGGCATCCACGCACGCGCCTTGGCAATCACACGCTCGACAAATTCATCATGGATGGAGCGTTGCACATACAGCCGCGAGTTGGCCGAGCACACTTCGCCCTGGTTGAAAAAAATCCCGAAGGCCGCTTTCTCGGCCGCCAGGTCCAGGTCCTGGCAGTCGTCAAACACCAGGTTCGCGCTCTTGCCGCCACACTCCAGCCACACCTGCTTCAAGTTGGACTGCGCCGAGTACTGCATAAAATACTTGCCGACCTGCGTGGAGCCGGTGAACACCAGGCAATCCACGTCAGGGTGCAGCCCCAGCGCCTTGCCGGCACTTTCGCCGAGGCCCGGCACCACATTCAAAACACCTTCCGGGATACCCGCTTCCAGGGCCAGTTGGGCCAGGCGCAGGGCCGAAAAGGGTGACTGCTCGGCGGGTTTGAGCACCACGCTGTTACCGGCTGCCAACGCCGGTGCGAGCTTCCAGGCCGCCATGTCGAGTGGAAAATTCCACGGCACCACCGCCGCAACAACGCCCAATGCTTCACGGGTGATGGTCGCCAGTGCGTTGTGCGCGGTGGGCGCGACTTGATCGTAGAGCTTGTCCAGCGCCTCGCCGTACCAGGCAAATACATACGCGGCGCCGGGCACATCAATGTTGTAGGCGTCCATCACCGGCTTGCCCATGTTCAGCGAATCCAGGAGGGCCAGCTCTTCGCGATGGGTCATCAGCAACTCGGAGAGCCTGATCAGGATTTTCTTGCGCTCAACCGGCGGCATACGCCGCCAAGGGCCGCTTTCGAAAGCCTGGCGGGCGCTGCGCACGGCCAGGTCTACTTCTGCGTCACCACAGGCGGCCACACGCGCCAGCAGCTGGTGGGTGGCGGGGTTGATTGCATCAAAAGTCGCCTCGCTGGCTGCGCTCACGGGCCGACCACCGATCAAGGCGGTGTCGATGAAGGTCTGGCGGGCAACGCGTTGTTGCCAGTAATGAAGGTCGAACACGGTGTACTCCCAATGAAGGTCGATGGACAGGCGAAGGTTTTATTCCGCGATCTGCAGTTCAGGCATCTTCACGCGCAAGCCGCGCGTGATCCCCAGCAAACAAATAAGGCCAACCCCCATCCAGCACAGGCCGATGGTGAAGGACAGGCTCGACAGGCTGGTCCACAGCCAGACCGTGCTGAGGAACCCCAGCGCCGGCAGCGCGGCGTACAGCAGGTAATTACGGGTGCCGCGTAACTGCTGGTCGACCACGTAATGCTTGATCACCGCCAGGTTCACCGCCGAGAACGCGAACAGCGCGCCGAAGCTGATCATGTTGGCCACTGTGTCCAGGGTGATAAACAGCGCAATCAACGAGAACAGACTGACCAGCACAATCGCGGTGGCCGGCACGCGTTTTGTCGTCACCAGCTTGCCGAGCACGCGAGGCAGCGCGCCGTCGCGGCCCATGGCAAACAACACCCGCGACACACTGGCCTGGGAGACCATCGCCGAGGCGAAACAGCCGGCCACATAAGTGGCGGTAAACGCCGTCACCAGCACCTCGCCACCGACCCGGCGCATTACATCCACCGAGGCCGAATCCGGGTCGGCGAAGGTGTTCCATTCCGGGAAGACCATTTGCGCGAAATACGACACCAGCAAAAACAACAAGCCGCCGAACAACGACACCACCATGATCGCCAGTGGAATGGTGCGACGCGGGTTGGGGGTTTCCTCGGCCATGGTCGACACCGCATCGAAGCCCAGGAACGACAAGCACAGCACCGCCGCACCGGCCATGATCAAGGGTGCGCTAAAGCCTTCATGATGGAATGGCGCCAGCAGCGATACGGGCGCCGGCTGACCGCTGAGGTTGTGCACCGACAGCGCCACGAACACCACGATGAACACCAACTGGGCCACGATCAGGATCCAGTTGACCCGCGTGATGGACTCGATACCGACCAGGTTCAGCGTGGTTACCAGCGCAATCGAGCCGAGCACCCACACGGCGGTCGGTACAGCGGGGAAGTACTCGGACATGTAGATGCCGATCAGCAGGTAACTGAGCAGCGGCAAAAAGATGTAGTCGAGCAGCAAGGTCCAGCCGGCGATAAAACCGAAGTACGCACCAAACGCCTTGCGCGTATAGGAGTAAACCGAGCCGGAAAACGGATGCGCCTGGACCATGCGACCATAGCTGTAGGCGGTCAGTAGCATGGCCGCCAGAGTCAGCATATAGGCGGTCGGCAAGTGCCCCTTGGTCATCTGCGTGACCAGCCCGTAGGTGGTAAAGACCGCCAGCGGCACCATGTAGGCCAGGCCGAACAGCACCAGCCCGACCAGCCCCAGCGGCTGGCGAAAACGCCGCGTTGAAGCGGCTTTGGTTGAGGTGTGATGGGAGGGAGTTTCGGCCACGCTTGTTATTGTATTCATGGGTGACTCCTGGAAAGAGGGATGCGGGCCATCGCGGCAGTCGATAACCTCGCTGCCGTTCAAGCCGTGTCTGATGGAGATTGCCCGCCACCCCGCGCCTGAGGGTGGTGGGCAGGTCACTTCAGAGTTTTCCCGCGATCCGTGCGGTGCGGTCTACCGCAATCCGGGTCTTGTCGACCAGCTCATCCAGCTCTGCGCGCGTGGCCACCAGAGCCGGCGCCATGATCATGCGGCCGAGCGTTGAGCGGATGATCACGCCCTCTTCAAAGCCAAAGGTGCGGCACTGCCAGGCCAGGTCGTTTTCGTTGGCAAAGCGTTTGCGCGTGGCCTTGTCTTCGACGAACTGCAACGCCCCGAGCAGGCCCGTGCCCTGGATCTCACCGATCATTGGGTGGTTGCCGAACACGTCGTGCAGCAGTTGCTGCAAGTACGGCCCGGTGTCGTCCTTGACCTGGCGCACGATGCCTTCATCGCGCAGCGCCTTGAGGTTGGCCAGCGCCACCGCCGCCGCCACCGGGTGACCGGAATAGGTCAGCCCGTGGGCGAACACACCACCCTGCTCCACCAGCGCCTCGGCGATGCGTTTGCTCAGCACCAGGCCGCCCATCGGCAGGTAGCCCGAGGTCAGGCCCTTGGCGATCGACAAGGTGTCGGGCTCGAAGCCGAAGTGCTGATGGGCGAACCATTCACCGGTACGACCAAACCCACCAATCACCTCATCGGCGCACAGCAGCACATCGTATTGGCGGCAAATGCGCTGGATTTCAGGCCAGTAGCTTTCTGGTGGGAAGATCATGCCGCCCGCACCCTGGAACGGCTCGGCGATAAAACCGGCGACATTTTCGGCGCCCAATTCCAGAATCTTTTCTTCCAGTTGCAGCGCGCAACGACGGCCAAACTCGGCCGGTGTCAGCTCGCCGCCATGGGCAAACCAATACGGCTCGTCGATGTGCGCGACGTCGGGAATCATGCCGCCCATGTCGTGCATGAACTTCATGCCGCCCAGCGCCGAGGCCGCGAGCGTTGAGCCGTGATAGCCGTTCCAGCGGCCGATCATGATTTTCTTCTGCGGTTGCCCGACCACTTGCCAGTAACGGCGCACGGTACGGATCAACACCTCATTGGCCTCGGAGCCGGAGTTGGTGTAGATCACATGGCTGTAGTGCCCCGGCAACAGGCTGAAGAGCAGCTCCGACAGCTCGATCACCGCCGGGTGGGTGGTGTGAAAGAACATGTTGTAGTACGCCAGCTGGTCCATCTGCGCGGCGGCGGCGGCAGTCAGGTCGCGGCGGCCATAACCGAGCTGGGTACACCACAGGCCGGACATGCCGTCCAGGTAACGCTGGCCTTCGCTGTCCCACAGGTACAAGCCCTCGCCGCGCACCATCACACGCGGGCCTTCGGCGTTCAGCGCCTTCTGGTCGACAAACCCATGGATATGGTGGGCCGCATCAGACTGCTGGTAATCCTCGGTGCGACGGTTGATTTGGGCGGGTAGGTTCATGGTTTTTCTCTCTTATTGGTCGTGACGCAAGGGCTGGCAAGCCACTCAGCGGTGCTTGCTCATGTAACTTTCAAGCGGGTCTTTGCTCAGCACGCCCTGGGCTTCGGCGAGCGAGTCGATAAACAGGGCAAACAGTTCCGACTGCGCGCCGATATCGAGCTTGGTGTAGATGTGTTTGCGATGGGACTTGATGGTGTCTTCCGCCACCTCAAGGCGCTCGGCCAGCGAGCGGGTGGAATGCCCGCGCAAAATGAGTTGGGCGATGCGGCACTCACGCTCGGTCAGGATCGACGAGCCGAAGTTGTTCAATGCCGCGTGAATACGTTGCTCCAGCAGGTTTTCGAAGCGTGCGCCGTGGGCATCCAGGCCGACAAAATGTTTGCCCAGCACGGCCAGTACCCAAGGGGTTATGCGCTTGAATTGCGCGATGGTGGCGGCGTCGAGCTTTTGCGTAAACGCCAGGGACACCGCAAGGCTGGAGCCTTTGCTCGACTGCAGGATGTAATTGAGCTCGTCTTCGAGCTGAGAGTGCCGGTAGAACGACTGGAAGTACTCGCTGAGCTCGAAGTGGTCAGGCGCAACGTCTGCCAAGGCATAGCAGCCTGAACTGACGCCTTCCACACAGGCGTCGTAAAACGGGTCGAGCAAGTAAAAGCCCGACAGGTACTGGCGCACATTGCCTTGCGGCAACCACGGCCCATCCAGCTCGAACAGTGCACTGGGCATGCCGCCGCGCGGGTAAAAATACAGCGTCGTGGCCTGTATAGGCTGCACACACCCGAGGGCATCGAACAAGGCGGCAGCGAACCCCGATTGCCCGATATTATCGGTCACCAGGGCCATCTGTTCGAACCATTGCGCAGAAGAAAGCCGGTCGTTTTCCATGTCGAAGCCTCGCTCAAAGAACTGCAAGGATGGTCACACACCCGCTCCGTCCTCGAAATCACCCGATAGGGTGAGCTTGCATCCGATATTTATGCTCACTCCAAAGCTTAATAATATTTTATTAAAAAACGCCCTCCCCCTAGCCTTGAAGCCATGCCCAAGCTGAATCCAACTGCATTACGCAAGGACAGACACATGACTCAAGCCATAACAAAAACAGACACACTGGTAGTGGGAGCCGGTCAGGCCGGTGTGGCCATGAGCGAGCACCTGAGCAAGCAAGGCGTGCCGCACCTGGTGCTGGAGCGCAGCCGTATCGCCGAGCGCTGGCGCACCGGGCGCTGGGATTCGCTGGTCGCCAACGGCCCGGCCTGGCATGACCGCTTCCCCGGCCTGGAATTTGATGACGTCGCCGCCGATGGTTTTGCGCCAAAAGAGCGCGTGGCCGATTACTTCGAAGCCTATGCCCGCAAGTTCAATGCACCGATCCGCACCGGCGTGGACGTGACCTCTGTGGTGCGTAACGTGGGCCGCCCAGGCTTTACCGTGCACACCAGCGAAGGCGTGATCGAAGCCAACCGTGTAGTCGCCGCCACCGGGCCGTTCCAGAAGCCGGTGATCCCGGCCATCGCGCCCAAAGACAGCGCGCTGCACCAGATCCACTCCGCCGACTACCGCAACCCCGCACAACTGCCCGCCGGCGCCGTGCTGGTGGTGGGCGCCGGTTCATCCGGCGTGCAAATTGCCGATGAGCTGCAGCGTTCCGGGCGCCAGGTGTACCTGTCGGTCGGTGCCCACGACCGCCCGCCGCGTGCCTATCGCAACCGAGACTTCTGCTGGTGGCTGGGCGTGTTGGGTGAGTGGGACCAGGCCGCGATGAAACCCGGTCGCGAGCACGTGACCATTGCCGTGAGCGGCGCCCACGGCGGCAAGACCATCGATTTTCGTGAGCTCGCCCAGCAAGGCATGACCCTGGTCGGCCTCACCCAAGCCTTCGACGGCAACGTCGCGCGCTTCCAAGCCAATCTGGTTGAAAACCTGGCCCGTGGCGACGAGAACTACCTGGCTTTGCTGGATGCGGCGGACGCCTACATCGAGCGCAACGGCCTCGACCTGCCCGTGGAGCCCCAAGCGCGCCGCGTATTCCCGGATGCCGAGTGCATCAAAAACCCGATCCTGGAACTGGACCTGGCCAAGGCCGGTATCACCTCGATCATCTGGGCCACCGGGTTTGCCGTGGATTACAGCTGGCTGAAAGTCGACGCGTTTGACGCCGCCGGCAAGCCGCAGCACCAGCGCGGTGTGGCCAGCGAGTCGGGCATCTACTTCCTGGGTTTGCCGTGGCAGTCGCGCCGGGGCTCGTCGTTCATCTGGGGCGTGTGGCATGACGCCAAATACGTGGCCGACCACATCGCCATCCAGCGCCAATACCTTGAGTACCGCGAAGCCGCACCGGTTTTTCACAAGTCGCCTGTCATAGCCTGAGCACTTTTTTCGGAGTTTTTTTGATGCCTACTCACACTCGCATCCGCATGTTCAACACCAAGGAAACCTACCCTAACCAGAGCCTCGACAACGACCTGTGCCAGGCCGTGCGTGCCGGCAACACCGTATATGTGCGCGGCCAGGTCGGCACCGATTTCGACGGCAACCTGATTGGCCTTGGCGACCCGCGTGCCCAGGCCGAGCAAGCGATGAAAAACGTCAAGCAACTGCTCGAAGAGGCCGGCTCCGACCTGAGCCATATCGTCAAGACCACCACCTATCTGATCGACCCGCGCTACCGTGAGCCGGTGTACCAGGAAGTCGGCAAGTGGCTCAAAGGCGTGTTCCCGATCTCTACCGGGCTGGTGGTGTCGGCCCTGGGCCAGCCACAGTGGCTGATGGAAATTGATGTGATTGCCGTGATCCCCGAATAAGGAGCTGCCCATGACCTTTTCAATCGTCGCCCGTTGCGCGGACACCGGCCAACTGGGCATCGCCATCAGCTCCTCGAGCATCGCCGTGGGCGCCCGCTGCCCATGGCTGCGGCCCGGCGTGGGCGCAGTGTCGACCCAGAACATCACGTTGCCGGCCCTCGGCCCGGACGTGCTCGACCTGCTGGAACAAGGCCTCGATCCTGCGGCCGCCGTCGACAAAGCCCTGACGAGCAACGGCTACAGCCAATACCGACAACTGACGGCGATTGATCACCTGGGCCGCAGTGTGCATTTCAGTGGCAGCGAAACCCTCGGCACCCACAATGCCGTGTCGGGCGAACAGTGTGTGGCGGCGGGCAATATGCTCGCCGACCGCGCAGTAATCGAAGCGATGGTGCATGCCTTCGAACACGGCGAAGGCCAGCTCGCCGATCGACTGCTGGCGGCGATGCACGCCGCCATCAACGCCGGTGGCGAAGCCGGGCCGGTGCATTCCGCCGCGCTGGTGGTGGTGGGCGAACTGACCTGGCCGATCATCAACCTGCGCGTGGACTGGGCCGATGAACAGCCCATCGCCGAACTGCAAAAGCTCTGGGATGCCTACCGCCCGCAAGTGCAGGACTACATCGACCGCGCCCTCGCCCCCGACCGCTCGCCGGGCTACGGCGTGGCCGGAGACGAGCGATGAGCCGCAGCCGCGAACTGCTGCAGACGCTGGTGGGCTTTGATACCACCAGCCGCGAGTCCAACCTGTTGCTGATCGAATTTGTGCGCGATTACCTGACGGGTTACGGCGTGGCCAGCGAACTGGTCTACAACAAGGAACGCAGCAAGGCCAACCTGTTCGCCAGTATCGGCCCGGCGCATTTGCCGGGCATTGTGCTGTCGGGGCACACCGACGTGGTGCCGGTGGACGGCCAACCGTGGACTGTGCCGCCGTTTGCGCTGACCGAGCGCGACGGCAAGCTGTTTGGCCGCGGCACGGCGGATATGAAGGGTTATATCGCCTGTGTGCTGGCGTTGGTGCCAGCGTTGGTGAAAGCCAACTTGCGTATCCCGGTGCATATCGCCCTGTCTTACGACGAAGAAGTCGGCTGCCTGGGCGTGCGCTCGTTGCTCGCAGTGCTGGAGCAGCGGCCGGTGAAACCGATGCTGTGCATTATCGGTGAGCCGACCGAACTGAAACCGGTGCTCGGCCACAAGGGCAAACTGGCGATGCGTTGTGATGTGCATGGCGAGGCGTGCCATTCGGCGTATGCGCCCTATGGGGTGAATGCGATTGAGCATGCCGCCGAGTTGATTGGCGAACTGGGGCGCATTGGCCAGCGGCTGCGCGAGCAGCAGGACCCGCGGTTTGACCCGCCGTTCAGCACGGTGCAGACCGGCGTGATTACGGGCGGCAAGGCCTTGAATATCGTGCCTGCCGACTGCCGCTTTGATTTTGAAGTGCGCGCATTGCCGTCGATGGACCCGGGTGAAGTGGCTGAGGAGTTGCAAGCCTATGCCATGCAGCAGGTGTTGCCGCGTATGCAGGCCGTGAGTAAACAGAGCGCGATTCGGTTTACTGAGCTTTCGGCATATCCGGGATTAGTCACCGACGAGCGCAGCCAGGCAGCGGAGTTGATCGCAGCGTTCAGTGGTTCGCGGGACTTCGGCACCGTGGCGTTTGGCACCGAAGGTGGGTTGTTTGATGCGGTGGGCATACCCACGGTGGTGTGCGGGCCGGGGAGCATGGACCAGGGGCATAAGCCGGATGAGTTTGTGAGCCTCGAACAGTTGGCTGGGTGTGATGCCATGCTGGCGCGCATGCTCGACTCAATCCGCGCCTAAGCCACCTCCCTACCAAACACCACAGTTCAACTGTGGGAGCCGGGCTTGCCCGCGATGGCGGTGTATCAGATGGCACATTTGCAGCTGGCCCACCGCTATCGCAGGCAAGCCAGCTCCCACATTTTTTGCCCTGTGTTCCAGTCCAGGCACCGCACAACCTGTGGGAGCCGGGCTTGCCCGCGATGGCGGTGTATCAGGTGGCACATTTGCGGCTGGCCCATTCTCAGCTGGCACACCGCTATCGCAGGCAAGCCAGCTCCCACATTTTTTGCCCTGTGTTCCAGTCCAGGCACCGCACAACCTGTGGGAGCCGGGCTTGCCCGCGATGGCGGTGTATCAGATGGCCCATTCTCAGCTGGCCCACCGCTATCGCAGGCAAGCCAGCTCCCACATTTTTTGCCCTGTGTTCCAGTCCAGGCACCGCACAACCTGTGGGAGCCGGGCTTGCCCGCGATGGCGGTGTATCAGGTGGCACATTTGC